>NZ_JARAVK010000043.1:0-47542 GCF_033792765.1 Streptomyces sp. PA03-6a
CCCCCTCATGAGGTCTACACCACTCGGGGTTCGCGCCCGCAACCCCGCCTGGCCCCCTTTCGCACGCGGCACGCGATCTCTTTCGACGAGTGGACTAGACCTTTTGCGGGGTCCCGCGCGACACTGTCCCCCGTGAGACACGTCATCGCCCTCGATGTGGGCGGCACCGGCATGAAGGCCGCCCTGGTCGCGGCGGACGGCACGCTGCTGCACGAGGCACGCCGCCCGACCGGCCGGGAGCGCGGCCCGGGTGCCGTGGTCGACTCCGTGCTCGACTTCGCCGCGGACCTTCGTACCTACGGCGAAAGCGCTTACGGCGAGCCCGCCGCCGCGGCCGGGGTCGCCGTGCCCGGGCTGGTCGACGAGCGGGCCGGCATCGCGGTCTACTCCGCGAACCTCGGCTGGCGCGACGCGCCCCTGCGCGACCTGCTCACCCGCCGCCTCGACGGCACCCCCGTCGCCCTCGGCCACGACGTGCGCGCCGGCGGCCTCGCCGAGGGCCGGCTGGGCGCGGGGCGGGGCGCCGAGCGCTTCCTGTTCGTGGCGCTGGGCACCGGCATCGCCGGGGCGATCGGCATCGAGGGCCGTGTCGAGGCCACCGAGCTCGGGCACGTCGTCGTCCGCCCCGGCGGCCCGGTCTGCGGCTGCGGCCAGCGGGGCTGCCTGGAGACGGCGGCCTCCGCCGCCGCCGTGGCCCGCGCCTGGGAGGCCGCGGGCGGGAGCCCGGACGCCGGGGCCGCCGGCTGCGCCGCCGCCGTCGAGGCGGGCGACCCCCGCGCGGCGGCCGTGTGGGACGAGGTCGTCGCCGCCCTCGCCGACGGCCTGGTCACCGGGATCACCCTGATGACCCCGGGCACGCTGATCGTCGGCGGCGGGCTCGCCGAGGCCGGCGACACCCTCTTCGCACCGCTGCGGGCCGCCGTCGAGCGGCGGCTGACCTTCCAGCAACTCCCCCTCATCGTGCCGGCGGCCCTCGGGGACACCGCCGGATGCCTGGGCGCAGGGCTGCTCGCCTGGGATCTTCTCTCCGTGGAGGTGACCGCTTGACTGCGGCAACTAGCGTGCTGACCGGTGCCCGTGTGGTGCTGCCGGACGGCGTGGTCGAGGACGGCCGGCTGACCGTCGAGGGCCGCTCGATCGTCGCGAACGACCCGCTCCAGGCGTCCACCCGCGATCTGACGGGGCACTGGATCGTCCCCGGCTTCGTCGACATCCACGTGCACGGCGGCGGCGGCGCGTCCTTCTCCTCCGGTGACGCCGAGGCCGTCCTCACCGGCATCGCGACCCACCGGCGGCACGGCACCACCACCCTGCTCGCCTCGACGGTCACCGGGGACCTGGACGACCTGTCCCGGCAGGCCGCGCTGCTGTCCGAACTGGTCGAGCAGGGCGACCTGGCCGGCATCCACTTCGAGGGGCCGTTCATCTCCCCGCACCGGCGCGGTGCGCACAAGCCCTCGCTGCTGCGCGACCCGCACCCCTCGGACGTCCGCAAGCTGCTCGACGCCGCCCGCGGCACCGCGCGCATGGTGACCCTCGCCCCCGAACTGCCCGGCGGGCTCGACTCGGTGCGGATGCTGGCCGAGCACGGCGTCATCGCCGCCGTCGGCCACACCGACGCCGCGTACGAGGCCACCCTGCAGGCCGTCGAGGCGGGCGCGACCGTGGCGACGCACCTGTTCAACGCCATGCCCGCGCTGCTGCACCGCGCACCCGGCCCGATCGCCGCCCTGCTGGAGGACGAGCGGGTCACCGTCGAACTCATCAACGACGGCGTCCACCTGCACCCGGCCGTCCTGGAGATGGCGTTCCGCAGCGCCGGGGCCGACCGGGTCGCCTTCATCACCGACGCCATGGACGCGGCCGGCTTCGGCGACGGCCGCTACCTGCTGGGCCCGATGGAGGTCGACGTCGTCGACGGCGTCGCCCGGCTCGTCGAGGGCGGCTCCATCGCGGGCTCCACGCTGACCCTGGACACCGCGTTCAAGCGGGCGGTGACCGTGGACGGGCTGCCCGTCGCCGACGCCGTGCGCGCGCTGAGCGCCAACCCGGCGCGGCTGCTGGGCGCGTACGACCGGATCGGCTCCCTGGAGCCGGGCAAGGACGCCGACCTGGTGGTCCTGAACGCGTCGTTCGACCTCGTGGGCGTGATGCGGAAGGGCAGCTGGGTCGTCGAGCCCTGACGGACCCCCGGGCGGCGGGGTCTGTGCCTCCGGGCGTTCCTTTGGCATGATCCCTTCCCATCGCACACGCTGTTCGAAGGGATCATGCGGTGATCGTCACCGTCACGCTGAACGCCGCCATCGACGTGACCTACCGCGTCCCCCGGCTGCGGCCGCACACCACCCACCGGGTGTCGGAGGCCGCGGAACGTCCCGGCGGCAAAGGGCTGAACGTCGCCCGCGTCCTCGCCGCGCTCGGCCACGAGGCCGTCGCGACCGGCTTCGCGGGCGGCGCGTCCGGTGACCGGCTGCGGGCCTGCCTGACGGGGATCGACGGCGTCACGGACGCCCTCGTGCCCACCTCCGGCAGCACCCGGCGGACGGTGGGCGTCGTGGACGAGTCGGGCGGCGACACCACGATGTTCAACGAGCCCGGCCCGACGATCACTTCGCAGGAGTGGGCGGCCTTCCTCGGTACGTACCGCAAGTTCCTGGACGGCGGCGCGGCGCGCGCCGTGGCGCTGTGCGGCAGCCTCCCGCCGGGACTGCCGGTCGGCTGCTACGCCGAACTCGTGCGGGACGCGCGCGCCGCGGGCGTCCCGGTCCTGCTGGACACCAGCGGTGAGCCGCTGCGGCGCGGCCTGGCCGCCCGGCCGGATCTGGTCAAGCCCAACGCCGCCGAGCTGACCGGGCTCACCGGCGCGACAGAGCCCATGCGCGCCGCCCGCGACGCCCGCCGCCGCGGCGCCCGCGCCGTCGCCGCCTCGCTCGGCCCCGACGGGATGCTCGCCCTCGCCGAGGACGGCACCGTGTGGACCGCCCGGCCCCCGGCGCCCGTCCCCGGCAATCCCGCCGGCGCCGGCGACTCCGCCGTCGCCGCCCTGCTCTCCGGGCTCGTCGAGGGCCTCGACTGGCCGCGCCGCCTGGCCCGCGCCGTCGCCCTCTCGGCGGCCACCGTGGCGGCACCGGTCGCGGGCGAGTTCGACCGCGGGGTGTACGAGGACCTGCTGGGGCGGGTCGAGGTGCTGTGCTCGGAGGAGACGGGGCGTTAGCCCTTGTGCTCGCCCTGCTCGACCGAGACCTGGTCGAGGTAGTAGTTGCACTGGTTGCCTGCCTCGCAGGACAGGGCCACCGTGTTCTCGCCCTGCTTCAGCCGGATGTAGCTGTAGGACTTGGTCCAGCCGCCCTCGTAGTCACCAGGCTTGGCGTGCGCGAAGTTCCGCAGGCTCATGGGCCGCTGCTGCTTCTCGCCGTTGACGGTGATCGTGGCGTTCCCGTCGGCGCCCGGCACGGTGTATTCCACGAACAGCGTGTACGCGCCGTCCTCGGGGACGGAGAAGTCCCACGTGGCCGAGGCACCCACGGACTCCATCCCGGCGACGTACTTGCCGCCGGCACCCTTGCCTCCGGAGACGCCGGTGGCGATCGTGGCACCGCCGGCCAGCTTCAGGGTGGCCGCGTCCACGACTCCCGGAACGGTCGCGCTCGCCGAGGCCGAGGGCTCGCCGGAACTGTCGCTCTTGCCGCCGTCGCTGTTCGCGGTCGGCGTGGAGCCGCCGCCCGCCTGCGGGGTCTTGTCGTCACCGCCCGCCATGGCGACGCCGATGCCGATCGCGACGGCGGCGACGACGGCGACGGCACCGATCAGCAGGCCCTTGCTGTTGGGGCCGCCGGGGCGCGGGGACGCGGCGCGCCGGCTGCCGCCGCCGGCCGGTCCCGACGGGCCTGCCGGGCCCTGGGGGAACTGCTGGGTCGCCTGTGCCTGCTGGGGCTGCGGCTGACCGTAGGAGGGCGCCTGCTGACCGTACGCGGGCTGCTGCTGCGGGTAGCCGTAGCCGCCCTGCTGGGACTGCTGCGGCTGCTGCTGGCGCCGCTCACCGACCCGCTGCACCTGGTTGTACGAGGTGCGGGGCACACCGGGCTGGGCAGCAGCCGCCTGACCCGGCTCCTCGCCGTCCTGGCGGTACAGGTACGCGAAGGGGTCGTCACTCCCGGGCTCGGGGGCACCGTTGTTGCCGGCCGTCATCCGCTCTTCACCTTCCACTGCCTGTCACTTGCACAGCACCTATCAGTACCGGGCCATCCGGCAATAGGCGTACGCTCACGCGATGGCCAAATGTTCATGATCGATTCATCCGCGGCCGTCACGGGCGGACACACCTCTGACCACGGCACCCTACCTGGAACCGGTGATGGACCGCTCAACCGTCCGAAGCCCCGGGTTGTGCACATACGGTGGAGACGTGATCGACAGCACAGCCGCGTGGACGGGGTGGCGGGAGGCCACGGAGCGGGCCCTGTACGGCCCGGGAGGCTTCTTCCGCCGGGAGCGCCCGGCCGCCCATTTCCGCACTTCGGTGCATGCCTCGCCGCTGTTCGCGGGGGCCGTCGCCCGGCTCCTGGAGCGCGTCGACGCGGACCTCGGGCACCCCGGCGAGCTGGCCCTGGTGGACGTCGGCGCGGGCGCCGGGGAACTGCTCACGGAGGTGCTCGATGTGGTTCCCGCCACGTTGCGCGCCCGCCTGCGGCCCCACGCGGTGGAGAAGGCCCCGCGACCGGACGGCCTGGACGCCCGGGTGACCTGGTCCGACGAGCTCCCGCGGGGCCTGCGGGGCCTGCTCTTCGCCAACGAATGGCTGGACAACGTGCCGGTCGCGGTGGCGGAGACCGACGCGCACGGTGTGCCCCGCCACGTCCTCGTCCGCGCCTCGGACGGCGCCGAGCGCCTGGGCGACGCGGTGGCCGGGGAGGACGCCGCCTGGCTGCGCCGCTGGTGGCCGGTCGAGGGCGCGGAGGCCGGGACCCGGGCGGAGATCGGCCGCTGGCGGGATTCCGCCTGGGCGGCCGCGGTGGCCTGCCTGGAGGCCGGGCTCGCCGTCGCGGTCGACTACGGCCACGTGGCCGGGGCCCGCCCGCCGTACGGGACGCTCACCGCGTTCCGGGCGGGCCGCGAGGTCTCACCGCCCGTGCCCGACGGCTCCTGCGACATCACGGCACACGTGGCGATGGACGCCTGCGCGGGCCCCGGGGCGGTCCTGCGCACCCAGCGCGAGGCCCTGGGCGCCCTGGGGGTCACCGGGGCCCGTCCGCCGCTCTCCCTGGCCTCCTCCGACCCCGCCGGCTACGTGCGCGCCCTGGCCCGCGCGGGTCAGGCGGCCGAGCTCACCGAGCCGTCCGGTCTCGGCGGCTTCCTCTGGCTGGAGCAGCCCGTGCCGGCCGCCGGGGAAGCTCCGGGGGGCACGCCCCGGGACACGTAAAGGGATGGGAAACTGGGCCCATGACGGAGACCACGATCGGCATCGGCGGCGCGGCCGAGGGCACCGACATGGTGCTGAACATCGGCCCGCAGCACCCCTCGACGCACGGGGTGCTGCGCCTGCGCCTGAGCCTGGACGGCGAGCGGATCGGCTCGGCCGAGCCGGTCATCGGGTACATGCACCGGGGCGCCGAGAAGCTCTTCGAGGCCCGGGACTACCGCCAGATCATCATGCTGGCCAACCGGCACGACTGGCTCTCCGCCTTCTCCAACGAACTCGGTGTCGTGCTCGCCGTGGAGCGCATGCTCGGCATGGAGGTGCCCGAGCGCGCGGTGTGGACCCGCACGCTGCTCGCCGAGCTGAACCGGGTGCTCAACCACCTGATGTTCCTCGGCTCCTACCCCCTCGAACTGGGCGGGATCACCCCGATTTTCCACGCGTTCCGCGAGCGCGAGGACCTGCAGGCGGTCATGGAGGAGGTTTCCGGCGGCCGCATGCACTACATGTTCAACCGCGTCGGCGGCCTCAAGGAGGACCTCCCCAATGGCTGGCACGGCCGGGTCCGGGCCGCCGTCGCCGCCGTGCGCTCGCGCATGGGGACCTTCGACGACCTGGTCCTCGGCAACGAGATCTTCCGCGGCCGCACCCGCGGCGTCGGCGTCCTCGCCGCGCGGGACGTGCACGCGTACGGGGTGAGCGGCCCGATCGCCCGCGCCTCGGGCGTCGACTTCGACCTGCGCCGGGACGAGCCGTACCTGGCCTACGGGGAGTTGGCGGACACCCTGAAGGTCCCCACCCGCACCGAGGGCGACTGCCTGGCCCGCTTCGAGGTGCTGCTGGAGCAGACCCACGTCGCCTTGGACCTCGCCGACGCGTGCCTCGACCGGCTGGCCGAGCTGCCCCCGGGACCCGTCAACCAGCGGCTGCCGAAGGTGCTCAAGGCCCCCGAGGGCCACACGTACGCCTGGACCGAGAACCCGCTCGGGCTCAACGGCTACTACCTGGTGTCCAAGGGCGAGAAGACGCCGTACCGGCTGAAGCTGCGCTCGGCGTCCTACAACAACATCCAGGCGCTCGCCGTACTGCTGCCGGGCACGCTGATCGCCGACATGGTGGCGATCCTGGGCTCGATGTTCTTCGTCGTCGGCGACATCGACAAGTGACCGGCGGGGCGCCTGCGGGCGGCCCGCCGGACGTCGGAAGGCCGGACGTCAGGAGGACTGGGCGCGCAGCTCGCTGAGGTCCAGCTGCTCGGTCTCGTCGTGCACGGTCAGGTCGATGACCTCGGCCTGCTCGGCCACGGCCTCGTCCCCGACGACGTCGGCGAGGTCCGCCCCCGCGGGCGCCGCCTCGCCGGCCGGTTCCAGTTCCTGGGGGCGGGCCTTCTCGTTCTTCGTGCCGAAGAAGTCGAAGCCGCCCTGGGCACGGCTGGCCTGCCGGTTGGGCTTGGCGTACGGCAGCACGGCCGCGGCGACCGCCGGGACGAGCTTGGGCTGGCGCACCGGCAGCGCCGGGGTGTTCCCGCTGCCACTGGTGGTGGCGTCGGCGGGACGCTCACGGACGGCCGGGTCCAGCGCGTGCCTGCCCTGCGGCTCGTCGGTGTCGGTGAGGTCGCGGCGGCGCGCCTCCTCGACGGTGAGCGCGGCCTGCTGGCGGGCGCCGTTGCGCGACAGGTCCCGCAGCGCGGAGGCGGCCCGCAGGTACGCGGCCGGGCTGACCGGCGAGGTGTAGGGCACGGGCAGCGCGGAGCCGACCGCCTTCTTGGCGACGCGGCCGTCCTCCAGGGCGCGGGCCCGCTCGGACTCGGCGGTGGCGTAGCGACGCAGCAGGTCCGCGTGCTCCGTGCGGAGCCGGGCCAGTTCGGCGCGCTTGCCGCGCAGCTTGTTCTCCAGCTTGCCGCGCAGCTCGCGGGAGTCCTCGAGGTCCACCTCGAGCTCCGCGATCCGCTCGTCGGCACGCCACTCGTCGCGCACACGCGCGGTCTTCAGGTCGGCAACCTGCTTGCCGGCGGCGCGGTCCCAGCTGCGCAGCAGGAAGGCGCCGCCACCGGCGACACCGGCCGCCGCGACGACGAACACACGGAGCAGCACCGGATCACCGATCACCAGCGCGCCGACGGCGAGGGCCGCGGCGGAGCCGGCGACCGTCACGGGCGGGAGCAGCCGGTGCAGCGGCTGGGAATGGCGGTGTCGTCCACGGGGCATGGAAGGGAACTTAGCGTGCCCGTGCGTCGTGTGGGGCCGCGGCATCCGATTTCTCACCGAACACACAACGACAAATACGGAGGGCGCTCGCGCGTGCACCAAACGTCACGCGAACGCCCTCCCGCCACCATTTAGTCGATCTTGTCCGTCCGGAACCGTCCGGGACCGTCCGTCGGCCCCGGGGCCTCAGCCCTTCAGCAGGCCCTTCGACTTCAGGTAGTCGGCGGCCACGTCCTCGGGCTTCTTGCGCTCCGCGTCCACCTGCTTGTTCAGCTCGGTGAGGTCGGCCGTGGTCAGCACCTGGGTGAGCTTGTCCAGGGCCGCGGCGACGTCCGCCCCGCCGGCCTCCTTCGCGTTGACGACGGGCAGCACGTTGTCGGCGTTCTGCAGGCCCCTGTCGTCCTCCAGGAGCACCAGGCCGAACTGGTCGAGGGTGGCGTCCGTGGTCGTGGTGAGCACCAGCTGGTCGGTGCCGTCCTTGACGGCCTGCTTGGCCTGGACGGTGCCGACGCCCTTGGTGTCGACCGACGTGACGTCTATGCCGTAGGTCTTCTTCAGGCCGGGCGAGCAGAAGGGGCGGATGGAGCACTCCTCGCCCGCGGCGAGCTTGACCTTGATCTTCGACTTCCCGAGGTCGGACAGGGTCTTGAGGTTGTTCTTCTCCGCGAAGTCCTTGGTGACCGCGAACGCGTTCTGGTCGACCGCCTCACCGGCCGGCAGCACCTTCAGCCCGCGCGGGTCGGCGAGTTCGGTGAGCGCCGTGACGGTGGCGTCGACGTCGGAGGAGGCCACGGGCGCGGCGTCCTTGCCGTTCGCCTTCGCGTTGAGGAATTCCGCGAGCGTGGCCGCGTACTCGGGGACGACGTCTATCTGGCCCTTCTCCAGGGCGGGTTCGTACAGCTCGCGGTTGTCGACCGTCTTGATCGTGGTCTTGTAGCCGGCGTCGGTCAGCAACTGCGCGTACAGCTGCGCGAGGACCGTGCTCTCGGTGAACCCGGCCGAGCCGACGGTCAGGGAACCCTTGCCGCCGCCTGCCGACGAACTGCCCCCTCCCCCGCTCTTCTCCAGGCTGTCGCCGCCGCAGGCCGCCAGGCCGGCGGAGAGGACCGCCACGGCGGCCACGGCGGTGGCGGTGCGCAGGGCCTTGCTCATGAGAACTCCATCTGATGTGTGGGACGGGCAGGTCTTCGGGCGGGTCGGGACTTCCGCGTGGGGGACACCAGGCGCTGCAGCAACAGGAAGACTCCCTCCACCAGCAGGGCGAGCGCGGCCACGAGCACCGCGCCCGCGACCACCTTCGGGGTGTCGTACTGGGCGAAGCCCGCGGTGATGATGCGGCCGAGGCCGCCCTCCCCGGGCAGTGCCGCGAGCGTGGCGGTGGCGACGACCTGGACGGCGGCCGAGCGCACCCCGCTCAGGACGAAGGGCGCGGCGAGCGGCAGCTCGATCCGGCCGAGCAGCTGCCCACCGGTCATCCCCATGCCGCGGGCGGCCTCCACCGCGTCGCGGTCGACCTGGCGCATGCCGACGTAGGTGTTGGTGAGCAGCGGCGGGACGGCGAAGAGGACCAGCGCGAGGATCGTCGGCCAGTGGCTCGCCGACCCCAGGGCGATGATCAGGAGCACGAGCACGGCGAACGTGGGCACCGCGCGACCGACGTTGGACAGGTTGACGGCCAGCGCCCCGCCCTTGCCGAGGTGGCCGAGGAGGATCGCGACGGGCAGCGCCACGGCGCAGGCGATGCCCAGGGAGACGAAGGTCAGGGAGAGGTGCTCGCCGAGCCGCTGCAGCACCCCGTCGGTGCCGGTCCAGTTGGCGCCGGTGGTCAGCCACTCCCACGCGCCGGGGATCACCGCCATCACGCCACCGCCTTCCGGGCACGGCTCCAGGGCGAGAGCAGCCGCTGGAGACCGAGCAGGAGCACGTCCGCGAGGATCGCCAGCACCACGCAGATCGCCGAGGCGGTGAACACCTCGGCCTTGAAGAAGCTGTGCATCCCCGCGTAGATCAGGTTGCCCAGGCCCCCGTAGCCGAGGATCGCGCCGACCGTCGTGAGGGAGACCGTGGCGACCGTGGCGATCCGCACGCCCGCCATCACCGCCGGCAGCGCCAGCGGCAGCTCCACCTCCAGCAGCAGGCGTACCGGGCCGTACCCCATGCCGCGGGCGGCCTCCCGCGCGTCCTCGGGCACGGAGTCCAGGCCGGCGAGGAAGTTCCTGACGAGGATGGTCAGCGAGTAGAGCGTCAGCCCGGTGACGACCACGGCCGCGGAGATGCCGAACACGGGCACGAGCAAGGAGAAGAGCGCGAGCGACGGGACCGTGTAGAGCACGGTCGTCACGCCCAGCACCGGCCCCTCGGCCGCCCGCCAGCGCCGGGCGAGCAGGGCCAGCGGCAACGCGAGCAGCACGCCCGCCGCCACCGACGCCACGGTGATCCACAGATGTTGCACACCCGCGTCCAGCAACTCCTGGCTGCGCGTGCGCACGTACTCACCGCAGATCCAGTCGTTCGCCGCCAGGCAGTCCTGTCCGGCCATGCGATGCCACCTCCCCCGCCCGCTTCAGATCATGCAGGTGAGCGTAAACCCGGCCACCGACATTCCCGGCGTCCCGCCACATCCTCGCAACACCCCCTTCACAACCATCGCCGAGCGTGTACCAAGCTGGGGGGTGAGCCGCACCACCCAGCGCCGACGAGAGGTCCCGATGATCCGCTTCGAGAACGTCACCAAGCGCTACCCCGACGGCACCACCGCCGTCGACGACCTGTCCTTCGACGTGCGCGAGGGCGAACTCGTGACCCTCGTCGGGCCGTCCGGCTGCGGCAAGACCACCACGATGAAGATGGTCAACCGGCTCATCGAGCCCACCGCCGGCCGGATCCTGCTGGACGGCGAGGACATCGCCCGCACCGACCCGGTACGGCTGCGCCGCCGCATCGGCTACGTCATCCAGAACGTCGGGCTGTTCCCCCACAAGACCGTGCTGGAGAACACCGAGACCGTGCCGCACCTGCTCGGCTGGACCCGCGCCAAGCGCCGGGCGCGCGCCGCCGAGCTGCTGGAACTGGTCGGCCTGGACCCGTCCGTGCACGGCTCCCGCTACCCCGAGCAGCTCTCCGGCGGGCAGCGGCAACGGGTCGGTGTGGCGCGGGCACTGGCGGCCGACCCGCCGCTGCTGCTGATGGACGAGCCCTTCGGCGCCGTCGACCCGGTGGTGCGCGAGCGGCTGCAGTCGGAGTTCCTGCGGCTGCAGGAACAGGTGCGCAAGACCGTGCTGTTCGTCACCCACGACATCGAGGAGGCGGTCCGGCTCGGCGACCGCATGGCGGTCTTCGGCCCCGGCCGGATCGAGCAGTACGACACCCCCGCGACCGTGCTCGGTTCCCCCGCCACCCCGTACGTGGCCGACTTCGTCGGCTCCGACCGCGGTCTGAAGCGGCTGTCCGTCACGCCGGTCGAGACCGCCGACCTGGAGCACCCGCCCGTCGTGCGCGCCGGCTCCCCCGCCGCGGAGGCCGCCGCCGTCCTGGCGGAGCAGGGCGACCCCTACGCCGTCGTCCTCGACGACGACGGCGGGCTGCGCGGCTACGTCGCCGCGGGCACCCTCACCTCGGGCACCGTGGCCGACCACACCCGCCGCCTGGAGGCCTGGGTCCCGGTCGGCGCCCCCCTCAAGCGGGCCTTCAGCGCGATGCTCCAGCACGACGCGGGCTGGATAGCCGTCGTCGACGGCGACCGCTTCGCCGGGGTGCTGACCCCGGCGACGCTCCACACCGCGCTGCGCCGTTCGGTCAACGAGGACGGCGACGACGGCGATGTCGAGGACGAGAACGATGACGCGGGGCGGTCGGTGGCGGCCGGGACCGGGCCGGGCGACAATCGCCGGGCCGAACCGGACGCCGAAGCCTCCTGATGCGGAGCGTTCCATGACCACCCCGCGGGACCTGATCATCACCGCCCTGGAACGGGCCGCCGAACGCGCCGTGGAGCCCGGCGACCTCTCCCTCGCCCTCGCCGCGGCCGAGGCCGTCGACCTCCTGGCCGCGGGGGCGGTGGCCCTGGAGGGCGACCGCCTGGTGCCGGGCGGGCACCCGGAGCTCGCCGACCCGCTGCTGGAGGAGGCCGCGGCCGCGCTGGTGCGCCAGGCGCCGTACGAGACCCCCGGCGACTGGCTGTGGCGCAGGGGCCGCGGCCTGGCCGGCGTCTACCTGGCCGCCCTGGAAGCCGGGGGCGAGGTCGTACGGGAACGGCACCGGAGGTGGCTGGTCCGCGACACCCGGACCGTGCTGGGCGACTCCCCCGCCCGGCGCCGCGCGGCGGACCGCCTGGCGGCGGACGAGCCCGTCCTGACCGCCCTCACCGGGGCGCTCGGCCTGCGCGGCGGCCCGGCCACCGACCCGCCCCCCGGGGTGACCGACCCCGCGAAGGCCCGCGTCCTGGCCGCCCTCGACGGCGCGCTGGCCGAGCTGACGGCCGAACGCCGACGGCGCTCCCGGCGACAGGCCGACGCCGCCGCCGAGAACGTCCGGCGCGGCTACTGACAGAGCTAGGCCCGGCCGCCCACCGCGCCGGTGCGGTTGTCGTCCTCGTCCTCGGGGAGGCGGCAGACCCGCTCCAGGAAGATCGCGGCGGCGCAGACCGCGATGCCGGCGATCACCGCGGTGCCCGCGTAGATCGCCTGGTCACGGCGGGGGTCGTTGTCCAGCTGGTACATGACGAGGAAGACGCACGCGCCGCCGTACATGCCCGCGACCAGGGCGGCGACCAGCGCGCTGGCCTGGCCGAAGACCACCGCCCGGGCGGCCAGCAGCGGGTCCACGCCCTTGGCTCCCGGACGCCGCTCGCGCTGCGCGCGCAGCCTGGAGCGCAACGACAGCGCCGTCGCCGCCAGCACGGCGGCGATCAGCGCCAGCACGATCGGCGCGGCCACGGGCACGCCCGGCAGGGTGCCGAGCGAGTCCCAGAGCTTCGCGCCGGCCCAGGAGAGCACTCCGGCCACCACGAACAGTCCGACCAGGGTCCTGATGCGCAGCGCCTTCACCGAGTGCTCGCTCCCCACATCACATCGACGAACGTACCGACGGGATCGTAACGATTACTCCGGCAGCCTGAGTTCCACGTCGCCCCGGGCCCACACGCTCTCCCGGCCCACGCCCGCCAGCAGACCGGCCACCGGCCCCTGTCCGGGCAGCTCCGCCGCGGGGTCGATGTCCAGCCACGGCGCCAGCACGAAGGCCCGCTGGTGCGCCCGCGGATGCGGCAGCGTCAGCTCCGGGTCGTCGGAGACGACGCCCTGGTAGGCCACGATGTCGACGTCGATGGTGCGCGCGCCCCAGCGCTCGGTGCGGGTCCGGGCGAAGGCGTCCTCGATCGCCCGGCCGCGCTCCAGCAGCGAGGACGGCGGCAGCGTCGTCCTGACCAGGACGACGGCGTTGAAGTAGTTCGGCTGCGAGCCCGGCTCGACGCCCCAGGGCTCCGTCTCGTACACCGGCGAGACCTTCTTGACCCGGACGCCCGGGGTGTCCTCCAAGGCGTCCACGGCGCCCTGCAGCGTCTCCAGGCGGTTGCCGAGGTTGCTGCCCAGCGAGATGACGGCGAACTTCGGATTCTGCAGCGTCGAGTCCGCGGCGTCGACCTGCGCGACGACGGAGGCCGGGACCGGCTGCACGGTGGGGTCGTAGCTCACGGGCGCCTCCGGGTGATGGTGACGGACACATCGGCGAACGGGACGGTGATCGGGGCATGTGGCTTGTGCACGGTGACCTCCACCTCCTGGACCAGGTCGTGCTTGAGGACCTGGTCGGCGATCCGCTGGGCCAAGGTCTCGATCAGGTCCACGGGCTCGCCCTCGACGACGGCGGTGACCTCCTCGGCCACGATGCCGTAGTGCACGGTCCTGGTCAGGTCGTCCGTGGCGGCGGCGGGGGCGGTGTCCAGGCCGAGGACGAGGTCCACGAAGAAGTCCTGGCCCTCGCGGCGCTCGTGTTCGAACACGCCGTGGTGCCCGCGGGCCTTCAGGCCGCGCAGCGCGACACGATCCACGATTCACTCCCGCTGGTCGTCGGACGGACGGGCGGGCGCGGTCCGCCCGCCCAGCGGGAGGGGAGGGCCGCTCCGCCCTTACTCGAATGTACCTTCGACCACCGACAGTCCCCAGTACCGGGCACCGAGGCGGCCGACCGCCCCGCGCTTACCCCGGGACGCAGCGGCCTACTCCGGCCTTCACCACTTCTTGGCTCGAACGAGTGGTCAGAAGGCCTCAGGCTGACCCCTCGCCGCCGTTGTCGGCGTCCTCCGCGGCGTCCTCGTCGGCCCCGTCCGCCATCACCGGGGAACCGTGGTGCACCCACAGCCGCCAGCCCTCCGGTGTGCGCCGAAACACATTCGTGGCGACCACCAGGCCGCCCACGAGGGAGCCCATCTCGCCCTCCTCCTCGGCGGGGCCGCCGGTGAGGATGTTCTCGGTGCACGTGACGAGGGCCGTGTCGCCGTCGACCGCCACCTCCACGTCGGTCAGGAAGAACTGGATGTACTCGGTGTTCGCCATGATCAGGGCGTACGAGCGCATCACCTCGCGTCGCCCGCGCAGCACCGGCCAGCCCGGGTGCACCACGGACACCGTCTCCGCCAGCGGGCCGGTCAGCACCAGCTCCTCCAGCGCGTCCAGGTCGGACCGCTCCACGGCGTCGTAGAACGCCTGGTTGGCCTCCTCGACCCGTGCGGCCTCGGCGGTACGCGGCGTCATCCTGTCCCCCCGTCCCTCGTCGTCTGCTCGCGTGCGTCGCTCACCAAGCTCCCTCGTTCGCTTCTCCGCCCGCTCGGCATCCCGCCGCGGGCATCGTCGCCGCCTGCCGCCCGGCGGCCTCGCGTGCGTCGCTCACCAAGCTCCCTCGTTCGCTTCTCCGCCCGCTCGGCATCCCGCCGCGGGCATCGTCGCCGCCTGCCGCCCGGCGGCCTCGCGTGCGTCGCTCACCAAGCTCCCTCGTTCGCTTCTCCCGGCACCCCTCGGCACCCGGTCGGACACCTAGCTCACCGAGCCCCTTCCAGCGCCCGCGCGACCCGTACGGCGTCGGCGCTGTCGTGCACCTCGTGCACCCGGACCGCCCAGGCGCCGCGGCCCGCCACGATGGCGGTGACGGCGGCCGTGGCGGCGTCGCGTTCCCTGGCCGGGGGCGGATCGCCGCCCTCGCCGGCCAGCACACGGCCGAGGAACCGCTTGCGGGAGGCCGCGATCAGCAGGGGGCGGCCGAGGGCCAGCAGGTCCTCGACGTGGGCGATCAGGGTCAGGTCGTGTTCAGCGTTCTTCGCGAAGCCCAGGCCCGGGTCGAGGACGATCCGCTCCGGGTCGATGCCGCCCGCCACCGCGTGCTCGAAGCTGCGCCGCAGCTCGGTGGTGACCTCGCCGACGACGTCCCGGTAGACCGCCCGGTTGTTCATGTCGATGCTCTGGCCGCGCCAGTGCATCACGATGAACGGGCTGCCCGTCGCCGCGACGACCGGGATCATCGCCGGGTCCGCCAGTCCACCGCTGACGTCGTTGACCAGCGCCGCGCCCGCCTCGACCGCCTTCTCCGCGACCGTGGCCCGCATCGTGTCGACGCTCACCACGACCCCGGCTCTGGCCAGCTCGCGGACGACCGGGACCACCCGGCGCAGTTCCTCCGCCTCGTCCACCCGCGCCGCGCCCGGACGGGTCGACTCACCGCCGACGTCCACCAGGTCGGCACCGGCCGCGACGAGGTCCAGACCGTGCTTCACCGCCAGGTCCGTGTCGAACCAGTCGCCGCCGTCGGAGAACGAGTCCGGCGTGACGTTGACCACGCCCATGACCGCGCACCGGTCCCAGGACGGCAATCCGGCCACGTGGCCGCGCATCGTACCCATGGGGCCAGCCTAGAGCGGGCGGCTCACCGCAGGCGCCGGGAGGCCCACGCGGGGAGCGCCAGGGTGACGAATCCCTCGGCGCGCATGGCGGCCAGGCCGATCCGGGGCAGGTCCCCGGTGGCCCGGAAGACCAGGAAGCGCGGCAGCCACTCCGGCTGGAACTTGGCGTTGAACCGGTACAGCGACTCGATCTGGAACCACCGGGACAGGAAGACCAGCAGGCCACGCCAGGTCCGCAGCACCGGCCCCGCGCCGAGCCGCTCCCCGCGGGCCAGCGCCGACCGGAACATCGCGAAGTTCAGCGAGACCCGCCGCACGCCCAGCCGCGGAGCCTCGCCCAGCGCGGCCACGATCAGCAGTTCGTTCAGCCCCGGGTCGGCGGACCGGTCGCGCCGCATCAGGTCCAGCGACATGCCGTCCTCGCCCCAGGGAACGAAGTGCAGCACCGCCCTCAGCACGTCCTGCGCGTCGTGCGCCGTCACCACCACGCACTCCTCGTCCGCCGGGTCGCCGAAGCGGCCCAGCGCCATGGAGAAGCCCCGCTCGGTGTCCGTGCCGCGCCAGGCGTCCGCGGCGCGGCGGACCGCGTCGCGTTCCTCCTCGCCCAGTTCCGCCACGCGCCGGACCCGGCACACGTACCCCGCGCGCTCGGTGCGCTTGACCATCTGCCGCACGTTGCGCATCGCCCGCCCCGACAGGGAGAAGCAGGAGGTCTCCACCACCGCCTCGTCGCCCAGCTCCAGGGCGTCCAGACCGGTCTCCCGGGTCCACACCTCCCCGCCGGTCTCGCTGCAGCCCATGACCGCGGGGATCCAGGCGTGCGCCCGGGCCTCGGCCATGAACCGCTGTATCGCCCCCGGCCAGGCCTCCACGTCGCCGATCGGGTCGCCGCTGGCGAGCATCACCCCCGACACCACGCGGTAGCAGACCGCGGCCTTGCCGCTCGGCGAGAAGACCACGCTCTTGTCCCTGCGCAGCGCGAAGTGCCCCAGGGAGTCGCGGGCCCCGTGCCGGCGCAGCAGCGCCCGCAGCCGCTCCTCGTCCCCGGTCGTCAGCTCGGCGACCGGATGGGCCGGGCGCAGCGCCAGGTACGCGGTGGTGGCGGCGATCAGGAACCCCAGCCCGCCCAGCGAGTACGCGACGACGTCGGAGGCCTGGCCGGTGGCGTAGGAGACCGGCCCGTCGAAGCCGAAGAGCCCGCAGACCACCTCGGCCAGCCGGTCCGTCCAGGACGGGTCGCCCATCTCCGCCGCCGGGTGGGCGCTGACGATGACCAGTCCCACCACCAGGCTGAGCGCGCTCAGCCCCGCGAAGGCCGCGACCGACTTCAGCCGGGTACGGGGGTCGCCGAGCGCCGAGAACTCCGCCCGGTACCCGATCAGCAGGGCCAGCAGCACCGCCGACAGCACGGCACCGCCCAGCGAGTGCCGGTGCAGCACCTGCGCCACCGCGCCCGCCGGCAGCAGCAGCACGGCCGCCCGCCAGGCGCGCTTCTTCCCCCGCTTGAGGGCGTGCGCCAGCATCAGCATCAGGATGCCGGTGACCACCCCCGCCGCCGCGGCCACCGAGGTGACCGTGCCCGGGAAGACCCCGGCGAGCACGTGCATCCGGCTGTGCCGGAACCCGGGGAACACCGCCGCCGCGAGGTCCAGCAGCCCCACCAGCGCGCACGCCCTCCCCACCGCGCGGGGCGCCGCCGACCCCGGCATCAGCCGTGGGAGCCGTCGCACCCTGTCCCGGGGAACCCGGACAGCGGGATCTTCCTCTGCCACGACAGACATCAGCCACCACGCCCCGGCAGTGCGGTTCACCACCGCACGCCCCGCTCTCGTCGGAGATTTGCGCCCTGTAGGACGTGAACTCCGGCGGGCGGGTTCCGTCCCCGGGCGGGAAGCCCGGAACGGTAACGGGGACCGGGGAACGGGAAACGGGAACGCCGACCGGGCCGGGGGCCGGGGCCCGCGGCCCCTCAGGTCACTGGGCCATGATCAGGCTCATCGCCTCCGCGCGGGTCGCGGGGTCGCGCAACTGGCCCCGCACCGCCGAGGTGATGGTCTTCGCGCCGGGCTTGCGAACCCCGCGCATCGTCATGCACATGTGCTCGCACTCGATGACCACGATCACACCGCGCGGTTCGAGTATCCGCATGAGCGAGTCCGCGATCTGCGTGGTCAGCCGCTCCTGCACCTGCGGGCGGCGGGCGAAGACGTCGACCAGGCGGGCCAGCTTCGACAGACCGGTGATCTTGCCGTCCACGGAGGGGATGTAGCCGACGTGGGCGACGCCCACGAACGGCACCAGGTGGTGCTCGCAGCTCGACAGCACCTCGATGTCCTTCACCAGGACCATCTCGTCGTGCCCGAGGTCGAAGGTGGTCGTCAGGACGTCCTCCGGCTCCTGGTAGAGCCCGGCGAAGATCTCCCGGTACGCCCGCGCGACCCGGCCGGGGGTCTCCCGCAGTCCCTCGCGGTCGGGGTCCTCCCCGACGGCGATCAGCAGCTCACGGATGGCGTTCTCGGCACGCTTCTCGTCGAACTCGCCGATGGGGCGCAGATCGCCCTCCAGGGTCACCGGGTCGGTCATGTGTGCCTCGTTCCTCAGACGTGCCGAAATGCGCGGACCGCGGGAACCGCGGAAACGCCGCGCCCCCCAGGATAGGAAACCTGGGGGGCGCGGCACGCATTCCGATGTCCGTGACCAAGGCCACGTCGCGCGTCAGGACTCCGCGCTGGGCTCCTCCGGAAGCTCCACCGTCTCGGCGGACTTGCTCAGGGAGGACGCCGTGGTGCTGCCGTTGGCCGTCGGCTGGGTGCCGTTGGTCAGGGCGAGCTCCTTGGGCGAGAGCACCGGCGGGCGGGTCGACGGCGTGCGCCGCGAGGAACCCGTCCAGGCCGGACGCGCCGGACGCTTGACGATCGACTTGAAGATCTCGGCGATCTCCTCCTTGTTCAGCGTCTCCTTCTCCAGGAGGGCCAGAACGAGGTTGTCGAGGACGTCGCGGTTCTCGACCAGGATCTCCCACGCCTCGTTGTGCGCGGTCTCGATGAGCTTCTTGACCTCTTCGTCGACCAGCCCGGCGACCTCTTCCGAGTAGTCGCGCTGGTGGGACATCTCACGGCCGAGGAAGGGCTCCCCGTCGCTCGACCCGAACTTGATCGCGCCCAGCCGCTCGGTCATGCCGTACTGGGTGACCATCGCGCGGGCCGTGGTGGTGGCCTTCTCGATGTCGTCCGCGGCACCCGTGGTGGGGTCGTGGAAGACGAGCTCCTCCGCCGCGCGGCCGCCCATGGTCATGGCGAGCCGGTCGAGCATCTCGTTGCGGGTGGTGGAGTACTTGTCCTCGTCGGGCAGGACCATCGTGTAGCCGAGGGCACGGCCGCGGGACAAGATCGTGATCTTGTGGACCGGGTCGCTGTTCGGAGAAGCCGCCGCGACCAGGGCGTGACCGCCCTCGTGGTACGCGGTGATCTTCTTCTCCTTCTCGGACATGATCCGGGTGCGCTTCTGCGGGCCGGCCACGACACGGTCGATGGCCTCGTCCAGCATCGCGTTGTCGACCAGCTTCTTGTCGCTGCGCGCGGTGAGCAGCGCCGCCTCGTTGAGCACGTTCGCGAGGTCCGCGCCGGTGAAGCCGGGGGTCCGGCGGGCGACGGCCTTGAGGTCGACGTCCGGGGCGACCGGCTTGCCCTTCTGGTGGACCCGGAGGATCTCCAGGCGGCCCTGCAGGTCGGGGCGGTCGACGGCGATCTGCCGGTCGAACCGGCCCGGGCGCAGCAGCGCCGGGTCCAGGATGTCCGGGCGGTTGGTGGCGGCGATCAGGATGACGCCGCCCTTGACGTCGAAGCCGTCCATCTCGACCAGCAGCTGGTTCAGCGTCTGCTCGCGCTCGTCGTGGCCGCCGCCGAGGCCCGCACCGCGGTGCCGGCCGACGGCATCGATCTCGTCGACGAAGACGATGGCCGGGGCGTTCGCCTTGGCCTGCTCGAACAGGTCGCGGACACGCGAGGCGCCGACACCCACGAACATCTCGACGAAGTCGGAGCCGGAGATCGAGTAGAACGGGACCCCCGCCTCGCCGGCGACGGCGCGCGCGAGCAGGGTCTTGCCGGTTCCGGGCGGGCCGTAGAGCAGCACACCCTTGGGGATCTTGGCGCCCACGGCCTGGAACTTCGCCGGCTCCTGCAGGAACTCCTTGATCTCCTGGAGTTCCTCGACGGCCTCGTCCGAGCCCGCCACGTCGGCGAAGGTGGTCTTCGGGGTGTCCTTGGTGATCAGCTTGGCCTTGGACTTCCCGAAGTTCATCACCCGGGAGCCGCCGCCCTGCATCTGGTTCATCAGGAACAGGAAGACCACGACGATGAGGACGAAGGGCAGCAGCGAGAGCAGGATGCCGACGAAGGCGTTCTGCTTCGAGGGCGCGACGGTGTAGCCGTCGGGCAGCGTGCTCTTGTCGCCGTCGTCGACCTTCGCCTGCAGGATCTTCGCCACGTCGACGCCCTGGTCGCCGATGTAGCTCGCCTTGATCTTGGAGCCCAGGTCCTTGTCGCCTACCTTGGCGCCGTCCTTGAGCTCGACCTTGATCGTGTTCTCGTCGCCGGTGGTCAGCTCGGCGGACTTGGCCTGGTTGCTGTTGATCGCCTCAATGGCCTGGCCGGTGTCCACCGTCTTGTAGCCACCGGAAGAACCGACGACCTGCATCAATACGACCACGGCGAGGACAGCCAGCACGATCCACATGACTGGCCCACGGAAATAGCGCTTCACGTCCATCCATGCGGGGCGAAATCGCCCCGTCCCTCCTGCCACAGTGAGGCACCGCGGCCTGGGGGCCGCCGGTGCATCCGGTGTATGAACCGACCTTCGGACGGTACCCCAGCATTGTCACCCGAAGTCGCCGGAGACCATAAACAAACAGCGTTACCACCCTCCAACGCGGAGGAGGGCGTCGGGGTTCCCGGAGCCTCAGCCGCCGTACACGTGCGGCGCAAGGGTGCCGATGAACGGCAGGTTCCGGTACTTCTCCGCGAAGTCCAGGCCGTATCCGACCACGAACTCGTTGGGGATGTCGAAGCCGACGTACTTCACATCGATCTCGACCTTGGCGGCGTCCGGCTTGCGCAGCAGCGTGCAGACCTCGAGCGAGGCCGGACGGCGCGAGCCGAGGTTGCTGATCAGCCAGGACAGGGTCAGTCCGGAGTCGATGATGTCCTCGACGATCAGGACGTCCCGGCCGGCGATGTCGGTGTCCAGGTCCTTGAGGATCCGCACGACACCCGAGGACTTGGTCCCGGCGCCGTACGAGGACACCGCCATCCAGTCCATGGTGACCTGGGAGGACAGGGATCTCGCGAGGTCCGCCATCACCATGACGGCGCCCTTGAGGACGCCGACGATCAGGAGGTCCTTGCCCTCGTAGTCCTTGTCGATCTGCGCAGCCAGCTCCGCCAGCTTGGCGTCGATCTCTTGCTTGGAGATGAGCACCTTCTCGAGGTCGGTGCCCATGTCGTTCTCGTTCACCCGCACAACTTCCGGCTCGGTCTACAGGGCCTGGAAGAACAGTCTGCCATTCCGCCGGCCGACGACGACGCCGCCCGGGAGGTTGAGCGGCTTCTGACCGCGCCACGCGGTGAGCAGGCGGTCGGTCTCCTCGACGTGCCGGGCGAAGAGCGAACCTGCGGGAGAGCCCGCCGCGACGGCCGCACGGCGCAGCACCCGGCGGCGCACGGCGGCGGGGAGGGTCAGCAGCCGGGCGACGTCCAGCCCGCCGTCGGCGTCGACGGCGGTCCGCTCGGCCTGGGCCGCCCACTGGTCGAGGGCGTCGGCGTCGTCCCGGGAGAGCTGGGCGGTGCGGGCCAGCGCCTCCACGACGCCCTTGCCCAGGGACTTCTCCAGCACCGGCAGCGCCTCGTGGCGGACCCGGGAGCGGGTGTAGGCCGGGTCCTGGTTGTGCGGGTCCTCCCACACGTCGATGCCCTGTGCGAGGCAGGCCTTGCGGACCGTGTCACGGTCCAGCAGCAGGAAGGGACGGCGGTAACGGCCGTTGACGGCTGGCATGCCGGACAGCGACCGGATGCCGGAGCCGCGGGCCAGCCCCAGCAGCACCGTTTCGGCCTGGTCGTCCCTGGTGTGCCCGAGCAGCACGGCGGCGGCGCCGGCGCGTTCCGCGGCGGCGTCGAGGGCCGCGTACCGGGCGTCGCGGGCGGCGGCCTCCGGGCCGCCCTGGCGGCCCACGGTGACCGCGACGGCGTCCACCGGGTCGAGTCCGAGACCGCGCAGCCGGTCGGCCACGTCGACGGCGCGGGCCGCCGAGCCGTCCTGCAGGCCGTGGTCGACGGTGACGCCGCCGGCCCGGATGCCGAGCTTGGGCGCTTCGAAGGCGAGGGCGGTGGCGAGGGCCATCGAATCGGCTCCGCCGCTGCAGGCGGCCAGCACGAGTGGGCTGCCGCCGGGGTGGTCGGTCAGGACGTCCTGGAGTACGCGGCGGACCGCCAGGCGTATCGCCGCGACCGCGGGGTGGGGACCCATGTCCGGTTTCCCTCCTGGAGAGGCTGGGGGAGGCGTCGGGACGGTGAAGATGACGCAGGGTAGCTAGATGGTGACAGACAGCGGGCAATACTCGAGCATCGCACGCTTACCCTGCGCCCACGGTCCCTCGGAAGGGTGAACCGGGAGGCCCCGGGGCCTGTTGTGCCCCGGGTCGACTCAGGTTTCGCTCCGCCCGTGCACCCGTGCCACCCAGTCCGCGGGTTTGGCGATCTCCTGCTTGGTGGGCAGGGTGTTGGGCGAGGTCCAGATCCGGTTGAAGCCGTCCATCCCGGCCCCGTCCACCACGGCCCGCACGAAACGCTCGCCGTCACGGTACTGGCGCAGCTTGGCGTCCAGCCCCAGCAGCTTGCGCAGCGCCATGTCCATCCGCCCGGCACCGCTCTGCCTGCGGCGCTGGAACTTCTCCCGGATCTCCGCCACGGACGGCACGACGTCCGGGCCCACCCCGTCCATCACGTAGTCGGCGTGCCCCTCCAGCAGCGACATGACCGCGGTCAGCCGCCCCAGGATCTCCCGCTGGTTCGGGGTCTGCACCAGGTCGATCAGGCTGCGGCCCTCGTCGCCGTCCGCGTCGACCGACGCCTCCTCCGCGTCGGGCCGGTTGCCGGAGGAGAAGGCCTGGAACGCCTCGCGCAGCCGCTCGATCAGCGTCGACGGGTCGATCTCGGTCTCGCCGAGGAAGGCCTGGATCTCCTGCTCGATGTGGTCCCGCAGCCACGGCACGGCCGTGAACTGGGTGCGGTGGGTCTCCTCGTGCAGGCACACCCACAGCCGGAAGTCGTGCGGGTCCACGTCGAGTTCGCGCTCCACGTGGACGATGTTGGGGGCCACCAGCAGGAGCCGCCCGGTGCGCGGCTCGCCCGGACCGGGCGCGGCGGGACCGGCCGGCATGTCGCGGGTCGCGGGGGCGAAGGTCTCGTACTGGCCCAGCACGCGGGAGGCCAGGAAGCTCAGCAGCATCCCGACCTCGACGCCGGTCACCTTCCCGCCGACGGTGCCCAGCACGGCGCCGCCGGGGCCTCCCGGCTTGCGGGCCTGCATCTTGTCCAGCAGCGGCTTGAGCACTTCGCGGAAGCCGGCGACGTTGGCCCTGATCCACCCCGGGCGGTCCACGATCAGCACCGGGGTCCCGGTGTCGGCCGGGTCCTCCTGATCGCCGAACATCCTGGTGAAGGCCCGGACGTGCGCCTCCGACTCCTTTGCGTGCCGCCGCAGTTCCGCCACGACCGCGCGCGCCTCGTCCCGGCTCACGTCCGGTCCGGGCCGCACGAAGCGGGTCGCGGTCGCGACCGCGAGGTTCCAGTCGACCATCTCCGCACCACCGATGCTCGTCATCCCTTCACGGTACGTGCTTGTCCCCCTCCCCGGGAGCGTTCCTCGCCCGCGGCACGTCCCCGTGCCTCGTGGGGGTTGTGGGAAGTCGTTCCGCAAGGCGGAACGGGTTGGCACACCCCCACCCACCGGCGTGCAGACGCCGGCGCAACCCGGGGTGCCGCACAGGTGCGGCGCCGTCGTGGGGTTGCGCCAGCCCTCCCCCAGCTACCGCTGGGGGTGCCCCCAGCCTCCGGCGAGCGGCCGACCCGCAACCAGGTTCGGCTACGTGCGGCAGCCGCACGTGGCGAGGCCGGCGGCGAGGCGGTCGAGGGCGGACTGCGCGGCAACGGGGTCGGTCGTGCCGTTGGTCAGGAAGGCGAACGTGAGCAGGCGGCCGTCCGCGTCGACCACCGTCCCGGCGAGCGCGTTGACCCCCGTGAGCGTGCCCGTCTTCGCGCGGACGAGCCCCGCGCCCCCGCCCGCGGAGGTGAAGCGTTCCCGCAGGGACCCGGTGAAGCCCGCCACCGGCAGCCCGGTGAGGACGGGGCGGAGTTCCGGGTGGTCGGAGTCGGCCGCCAGCGCCAGCATCCGCGCCAGCTGCTCCGCTGTGAGGTGCCCGGCGCGGTTGAGCCCGCTGCCGTCCACGAAGCGGGCCCCCTTCAGCGGGAGTCCGAGTTCGCGGAGTGCGGAGCCGATGGCCTTGGCGCCGCCGGAGAAGGACCCCGGGCGGTCCGCGGCGAGGGCGGTGTGCCGGGCGAGGGCCTCGGCGATGTCGTTGTCGCTGTTGGTGAGCATGCGCTCGACCAGGTCGGCCAGGGGCGCGGACCGCGCCTCCGCCAGCCGGTCGGCCGCGTGCGTGCGCGTGGGCGCCTTGCCGGCCTTCACCGCGCCGTCGATCTCGATGCCGCGCTTGCGCAGCAGGTCCGCGAAGGCCGCCGCCGCGTCCGCCGCCGGGTCCCACCCGCGGGCGGCCGGGCCCTTGAAGCTCTTGCCGTCGGTGCGGCCCTCGTCGGCCATCAGGGCGGTGACGGGCGCGATGTTGTCGTTGTGCCCGATGGGGTGGACGGCGGGGCCGGTGAAGAGCGAGGTGTCGTACGTGAGCTTCACCGAGCGGACGCCCTTGGCGCGCAGCGCGCGGGCGGTGTCGGAGGCGAGGGTGCCCAGGGAGGCCGCCGTCCATCCGCCGCCGGGCTTCGTGCGGGCGGTCAGGGTGGGGTCGCCGCCGCCGACCAGGACGACGCGGTCCTTGCCCGCGGCGACCACGGAGGTGGTGAGCCGGTGGTCGGCCCCGAGCAGCGAGAGGGCCGCGACGGCCGTGGCGACCTTCGTGGTGGAGGCGGGGACGGCGGCCGTGGCGGTGCCCTGCCCCCACACGGTCCGGCCCGACACGGCGTCGACGACGGCGCCCGTCGTCAGCGCGCCGAGCGCGGGGTCGTGCAGCAACGGGCCGAGCCGGCCCGCCAGTCCGGCCTTGGTCGGCAGCGGCGCGCCCTGCGGCCCGGACACGGCGGTGAGCACCTCGGGGGCGGGCGGCACCGGGGCGACCGCCCCCTTGTGGCCGCCCCCGCCGCCCTTCTTGTGGGGACGCGCCTGCTTCCCCTGACCGTCCCGGGAGGCGGCGATCGCCCGTTCGGCCGTACGCTGGCCTGACTCCCACGGTCCTGCTGCGGCCACAGCCGTCAGCGCCACGGCAAGTCCTGCGGCAGCCGACCCTGCCACCACCTGCCAGTTCTTCGGAACGGGCACCCCGGACCAGCCCCTTTCGCGACCACACACAAGCGTGGGAGACACTTAATCACCAGAAGTATGTGCTGATCATGGAGGACAGGCTGTGCTCGAGTTCGACGTAACGATCGAGATCCCGAAGGGTTCCCGCAACAAGTACGAGGTGGACCACGAGACCGGTCGTATCCGCCTGGACCGGCACCTGTTCACCTCGACGGTCTACCCGGCCGACTACGGCTTCGTGGAGAACACCCTGGGCGAGGACGGCGACCCGCTGGACGCCCTGGTCCTGCTCGACGAGCCGACCTTCCCCGGCGTCCTCGTGCGCTGCCGCGCGATCGGCATGTTCCGCATGACGGACGAGGCCGGCGGCGACGACAAGCTCCTGTGCGTGCCCGCCTCGGACCCGCGGGTCGAGCACCTGCGTGACATCCACCACGTCTCCGAGTTCGACCGCCTGGAGATCCAGCACTTCTTCGAGGTCTACAAGGACCTGGAGCCCGGCAAGTCCGTCGAGGGCGCCAACTGGGTGGGCCGCGCCGAGGCCGAGGCCGAGATCGAGGCGTCCTACAAGCGCCTGAAGGAGCACGGCGGTCACTGACCCCGTACGCTCCCGCGGCCATGAGGGCGGCGCGCTCCCTGCCGGGGCGGGCCGCCCTCAGGCGTGTCCGGGGGCGTCACCCGCAGGCGTCGAGCAGTTCGGCCAGCGCGCCGTGCAGGGCCCCGGCGAGCGTGTCGGCGTCCGGCAGGGACTCCGCGTCCGCGAGCAGCCCGATGTGGACCCGGCGGCGGTACGTGGAGACGGCGACCGCCAGCGACTGCCCGCGGGCGAGCGGGGCGATCGGGTAGAGCTCTGTCATGCGGCAGCCGTCCAGGGTGAGCGGCACGTCGAGCATCGGCACGTTGGTGACCAGCACGTCGAACAGCAGTCGCGCCGAGGCGGCGAGCAGCGGCGCGGCGAAGCGGTGCGCGAGCGGCGGCACGCTGTCGGCCAGCAGCGCGACGGCACCGGGCCCCGAGTCGGGTCCGGCGTCCTTGTTGCGGTCCATGCCCGCGCGGACGTCGCGCAGCCGGGCGAGCGGGTCGGGCTCGCCGACCGGCAGTCGCAGCAGGTAGCCGGAGATGCGGTTGCCCCGGCCGCCGCGCACGCCTCTGCGGCGGCGCCGCGCCACCGGGATCAGGGCGCGCGGGCCCGGACCCGCCGGGTCGTCGCCGCGGGCCTGCATCCAGCGCCGCAGCGCCCCGGCGACGACGGCCATGACGACGTCGTTGACGGTCCCGCCGCTGGTCTTGCGGACCCGGTGCAGGTCGTCGACGTCGAGGGAGGCGGTGGCGAAGCGCCGCTCCGCGCCACCGGGCGTCCAGGCCGCGCCCAGCGCGGCGGGCCCGCCGGGGTCGAGGGAGGCGCGCAGCACGGCCGAACCGATGCCCAGGGCGCGCCCGGCCTCGCGCACCCGGTCCGGCAGGGAGGCGACGACCTGCCGCGGATCGGGCAGCGGCAGCGCGGGCAGGTGGATGCCGGGCCCCCGTACCTGGGCCGGTACGGCCGCCTCGACGCCGGGCCGCGGCGCCGGAGCCCCCGGCGCCGGACCCGCCGGGGCGGGGGCGGCCGCCGTGGTGCGGGCCCCCTGGTCGAGCAGGGCGGCGCCGAACTCCACGGCACGCAGGCCGTCGGCGAGGGCGTGGTGCAGCTTGACCAGGACGGAGAAGGGCGCGTCGGGGGCACCCTCGATGACGTAGACCTCCCACGGCGGCCGGTCGCGGTCCATGGGCCGGGACATCAGTTCGGCGACGGCGGCCCGGGCGTCGGCCCGCCGGACGGCGTGGACGTGGTGCCGGGCGTCGAAGTGCTCGTCGGCCGCCCAGGCGGCGCCGCCGACGCCGTACCAGACGTCCTTCACGCGCTGCCGCATCCGCGGTACGGCCTCGGCCCGGGCGGTGAGCAGCGCGGCGAGTCCGTCGGCGTCGACCGGGTGCTCCGGGTCGCGGTCGAAGACGGCCACGGCGCCGAGGTGCATGGGGTGACCCGGCGAGTCCAGGTTCCAGAAGGCGAGGTCCAGCGGGCTCAGGTGCTCGTCTGCCAAGGCTCCATGCCTCCGAAAGGTCGGGTTTTGCCCCGGAACGGACTCCAGTTGGTGAAGTGAAACCCCTAAAACCGATTACAGTCAACTACGACCACGATACGGACAGTTAACATCAGGTTGCCCGTGCGATCGCCGGGCGGCGAGGCGACGGGGCCCGGAAGGCTCAGAAGCCTCGGGTCCGCTTGGCCGCCGCGCGGCGTCGTGCCTGGTCAGCGCCACCGGGCAGCTTGATGAACAGCCGCGCGATCTCTCCTCCCAGGTTCACCCCGATGGCCACGGCGAGGGCCAGCGCCGCCGCCTTCGTCAGCGAGGCGAATCCCTGGTCCAGGTGACCGCGGGTCAGCCCGAGGAGCCCGAAGTACGTCGCGGAACCCGGCAGCAGCGGGCCGATGGCCGCCGTCACATACGGCAGCGCGGAGGCGTACCGGTAGCGGGAGAGCACCTGGCCGAAGAGACCCACCAGGCCGGCGGCGACGGCGGTGGCCGCGACCGGCGACATGCCGATGCCGATCTTCTCCTGGTGCAGCGCCGCGTAGACCGTCCAGGCGACACCGCCGTTGAGCGCGGCGACCACCAGCACGCCGCGCTCGCACTGCAGCAACACGGCGAAGGCCAGGCTCAGCACCATCGCGGCGACCAGTTGCACCGGCGGGTTCTCGTAGGCCCGGAAGACCTGGTCGGGGTCGAGTCCGGCGCCCAGGCTGACCCCGGCGTAGAGGATCAGCGTCACGCCGACCACGATGCCGGTGAAGAGGTACATCACCTCCAGCAGGCGCGCGGAGGCGGTGATGTAGAAGCCGGTCAGGCCGTCCTGGACGGCCGCGACCAGGGCCCTTCCCGGGATCAGCGCGAAGAGCCCACCGGTGATGACCGCCGAGGCCTGCAGGGTGCTCGTACCGGGCAGGTGCTGGCCGAACCGGGCGACCAGCACCCCCATCACGGCGGCGGGCATCGCCGCGGCGACGAACTGGTAGAACTCCGGCAGCCCGCGGCCCGCGCACAGCCAGGCCAGCCGGTCGCCCAGCATCGCGCCGAGCGCGGCGATCGCGAACACCAGCGGACCGCCGCCGCCGACCAGCATGCTCGCCGCGCCGGCGAGGAGCCCGGCCGCCCCGGTCAGCAGCCAGCCCGGGTACGGGTGCCGGTTGCGGCGGATCTCGGCGAGCCGCCGGTAGGCGTCCTCCAGGCTGAGGTCGGCCGCGGTGACGTCGTTGATCAGCCGGAAGACGGCCGCGAGACGGGTGTAGTCGGTGGCCCGGCGGCGCACCGTGCGGTTGGCGGTGACCGGCGCGTCCACGAGCGAGGGCTGGTACGAGATGCCCAGCAGGGTGAACGTCACGGTC
Organism: Streptomyces sp. PA03-6a; assembly: GCF_033792765.1. Taxonomy (NCBI): domain Bacteria; kingdom Bacillati; phylum Actinomycetota; class Actinomycetes; order Kitasatosporales; family Streptomycetaceae; genus Streptomyces; species Streptomyces sp. PA03-6a. The sequence goes on from NZ_JARAVK010000043.1 coordinate 28,524, forward strand.
GGCTCGACCCGTCCGAGCCCGTAGGCGTGGGCGACGCCGAGCATCGCGGCCTCGACGTCCTCCGCGCCCTCGCCGCCGGCGAGCAGCAGCTCACCGATGCGCAGCGTGAGGTCGAGCACGCGCGGGACCGGTGGGCCGCCCTCCGCCTCCGGCCGCCGGGCGGGCTGCTCGGGAGCGGGGCGCTCGCCGACGGGCATGCGCAGCATCGTGCGCATCCGGTCGGGCCAGGGGGTCTCCTTGGAGAGGCTGACGACCGGGATGCCCTCGGGGGGCGTGAAGGCCGGGTGGGACAGCTGCGACGAGGTCCGCGTCCCGGGGCGGGCGAAGGCGGAACCCTGCGGTTCGGGCCTGGGCAGTTCCACGCCCAGGGGCGGGGTGAACTCCGAGCCGCCGGCCGGCTGCTCGGGCTCGTCGGGCTCCTTGGGGTGCGCCACGGGATCCTCCTTTCGACGCGTGATCACTGGACGGTGCCGGGGTGTGCCAGAGGGGAGGGTGCGGTCACCCTCCCCTCTGGCACAGCGGGACGACTGCCCACTCCCTCCGTCGGCTAACGGCGGTTCGCGCGGTGCCGCCCGCCGGAGCCCCGCTGGAGCGGGGGCTGGCCGGCCTCGTCCTCGGCCTCGTACTCGTGTGCGCCGGGCAGCGGCCCGGGGCCGGCCTTGCGGGAGGCCGCGCGGGCGCGCAGGAACTCGATCGCGATCGGGACGACCGAGAGCAGCACGATGCCGACCAGGATCAGCTCGATGTGCTCGTGGACGAACGCGATCTGGCCCAGCCAGTAGCCGAGCAGGGTCACGCCGGCGCCCCACATCAGGCCGCCGACGATGTTGTACGTCACGAAGACGCGGTAGTTCATGCGGCTGACGCCGGCGATGATCGGGGTGAAGGTGCGCACGATCGGCACGAAGCGGGCGAGCACGATCGACTTGGCGCCGTGCCGCTCGAAGAACTCGTGGGCCTTCTCGACGTTCTCCTGCTTGAAGAGCCTGGAGTCGGGGCGCCGGAAGAGCGAGGGCCCGACCTTGCGGCCGAAGAGGTAGCCCACCTGGTCGCCGGCGACCGCGGCGAGCACGACCAGCACGCAGACCAGCCAGATCGGATAGTCGAGCTTGCCGCCCGCGACCAGCAGGCCGCCGGTGAAGAGCAGGGAGTCACCTGGCAGGAAGAAGCCGATGAGCAGACCCGACTCGGCGAAGACGATCGCCAGCAGGCCGATCAGGCCCGCTGACGAGATGAGGTAATCGGGGTCGAGCCATTGCGGGCCCAGGGCGAGAGTCGTCACGCGCCAAAAGTATCAACGTGGTCGCGACCGAACCGTTCCCAGCCCGCGAACGCTCGGCTACGGTCCTCCCAAGCGTTTTACCGTGCAACACCGCAAGTCGCCCGTCACTCCTGAATCATCATGATCCGGCGGAACCCACATGACTCGCGCCATTTCCCTGCACGACGTCTCGAAGACCTACGGCCGCGGCGTGCGCGCCGTGGACCGCTTCTCCCTGGACATCGCCCCCGGCGAGTTCCTGGTGCTGCTCGGCCCCTCGGGCTGCGGCAAGTCCACGGTGCTGCGCATGATCGCCGGCCTGGAGGACATCACCTCCGGCGAGCTGCTCCTGGACGGCGAGTACGCCAACGACCTGGCGCCGGGCGACCGGAGGATGGCCATGGTCTTCCAGAACTTCGCCCTCTACCCGAGCATGACCAGCCGGGAGAACATCGGCTTCCCGCTGCGCTTCGAGATGCCCGGGCAGGACACCGGGCCCCGGGTCGCCGAGACCGCGCGGACCCTGGGCATCGAGGACATCCTCGACCGCTACCCGGGCCAGCTGTCCGGCGGCGAGCGGCAGCGGGTCGCGATGGGCCGGGCCATCTCGCGGCGCCCGTCCGTCTTCCTGATGGACGAGCCGCTGTCCAACCTCGACGCCAAGCTCCGCTCGCACCTGCGCGCCGAGATCGCCCGGCTGACCCGCGGCATGGGCGTGACGACCGTGTACGTCACCCACGACCAGGCCGAGGCGATGTCCCTGGGCGACCGCGTGGCGATCATGCGCAACGGCGTGCTGCAGCAGGTGGGCACCCCGCGTGCGGCGTACCACCTGCCGCAGAACGTCTTCGTGGCCGCCTTCATCGGCACCCCGCGGATCAACCTCATGGAGGCGACCGTGGTGGCACCGCTGGACGGCGGGATGTGGATCGACCTCGGGCGGCAGCGGCTCGTCCTCCCCCAGCCGCTGAGCAGGGACCACCAGATGCTCCGCATCCAGCAGGGCCGGCCGGTCATCGTCGGCCTGCGCTCGGAGGCCGTGCGCATCGACCGGCCGAGCAGCGCGCGGCCGGGCGAGGTGGTGCTGAGCGGTGTCGTGGAGCACGTGGAGTACCAGGGCCACGAGTCGCTGGTGCACCTGGGCACCGGCGCCCGCGCGGCCGTCGTGCCCGAACTGGAGTCCGCCCGTCCGGGCACCGGGCGGCAGCGCTCCCGTGCGGCGTCCCGGCAGGGCGGCGCGGCAGGCCTGGGCCGGTTGGTGCAGAAGGCCGCCGCCCGGGTCTCCGGCCAGGGCCAGACGGCCGTACTGGACCCGCCGGGGCAGCGGCCGGAGACCGAGCGGCACGCCGGCGGGGGCGGCGACCTGGTCGTGCGCACCGGGCCCGACCTGCGGCTCCGCGCCGGCCAGCACGTGCCGCTGCTGGTCGACCTCGCGCACCTGTACGTCTTCGACCACGCGGGCCACCGGATCTGCCCGGCCCCGGACCGGGCACCGCACCTGGAGTACTGAGACTGCGCGGGACGGCGGGCAGGGGCGACGATGCCCGTATGGGTATCGACGAGTACGGCGGCGGACAGTCGCCCCGGTCCGCCGTCCTGGTGGTCACCACGAACGACGTGCCGGGCCACCGGGTGGAACGGGTGATCGGTGAGGTGTTCGGCCTCACCGTGCGCTCCCGCCACCTGGGCAGCCAGATCGGCGCGGGCCTGAAGTCCCTGATCGGCGGCGAGCTGAAGGGCCTCACCAAGACCCTGGCCCAGACCCGCACCGAGGCGATGGAGCGGCTGGTGGAACAGGCGCAGTCGCGCGGCGCCAACGCGGTGCTGGCGATGCGCTTCGACGTCGGCGAGGCCGCCGACGCCGGCACCGAGGTGTGCGCCTACGGCACGGCGGTGGTGATCAGCCCCGCGCCCGCCTAGCGTTGGCGACGATCGCGTCGTGGACGTACTGCGCGGTGCCCGGCGCGATCGCCTCGTAGAAGGCGTTGAAGCGCGGGTCCGCCAGGTACATCCCGGCGAGACCGGTGTGGATCTCGTACGTGCAGTCGTAGTAGTGGTCCGCGATGAACTGCCGGTGCTCCTCGGCCAGGTCCATCGCCGCCTCGCCGTCCGCCGGGGCGCCGGACCCGCGCAGCGCGACCAGCCGGGCGCCCCAGTCCTCCTGTTCGGCCTTGATGCGCAGCCAGTCCTCCTTGGTGTAGGAGGCGGCACGGCGCTGCGACTGCTCGTACGCCTCGGTGTCGCCCCAGCGCTCCCGGGTCTCCTCGGCGTGCCGGTCGGGGTCGTAGTCCCCGAAGACCTCGAACTTCTCCTCGGGCGTGAGGTTGATGCCCATCGTGCGTGCCTCCATGGCTCGTTGGACGGCGTCGGCCATCTCCGTCAGCTTCCCGATCCGCGCGGTCAGCAGCTCGTGCTGGCGCCGCAGGTGCTCCCGCGGGTCCGCGGCCGGGTCGTCGAGGAGGACCGCCACCTGGTCCAGGGGGAAGCCGAGCTCCCGGTAGAAGAGGATCTGCTGCAGCCGGTCGAGGTCGGCGTCGCTGTAGCGCCGGTGGCCCGCGTGGCTGCGGGCGCTGGGCGAGAGCAGTCCGATCTCGTCGTAGTGGTGCAGCGTGCGGACGGTCACGCCGGCGAAACCCGCCACCTGCCCGACCGGGTAGCCCGTGCTCGTGTTCATGACCACACCCTCCGGCCTCACGCCACGTGAGGTGCAAGTGCCATATTGGTGCGCATGCTGGGAATCACCGACCTGTCGACGTACGTCCTGGGCACCGTACTGATCGTGCTGCTGCCGGGGCCGAACTCGCTGTACACCCTGTCCGTCGCGGCGCGCCGCGGCGTCCGGACGGCGTACCGCGCGGCCCTGGGCGTCTTCCTCGGCGACACCGTGCTGATGACCGCTTCGGCGGCGGGCGTGGCCGGGCTGCTCCAGGCCAACGCCGTGCTGTTCGGCATCGTGAAGTACGCGGGCGCCGGCTACCTGGCGTGGATCGCCGTCGGCATGGCGCGGGCCGCCTGGGGCATGTGGCGCTCCCGGGGCACCCAGCCGGTGGCGCCGACCACCGCGGCCGAGGAGGTGGCGGACGCGGAGCGGCCGTTCCGGCGGGCGCTGGTGATCAGCCTGCTCAACCCCAAGGCGATCCTGTTCTTCATCTCCTTCTTCGTGCAGTTCGTGGACCCCGGTTACGCCCACCCCGCGCTGTCCTTCCTCGCGCTGGGCGCCATCGCGCAGGTCTTCAGCTTCTGCTACCTGACGCTGCTGATCTTCGGCGGCACCTACCTGGCCGCCCAGTTCCGCCGTCGCAGGCACCTGGCGGCGGGACTGACCTCGGGCGCCGCGGCGCTCTTCCTGGGCTTCGCGGCGAAGCTGTCGATGTCCTCGGCGGGCTGAGCGGCCCCCGGCCGGGGCCGGTCGCCGCCGACCTGCCGGTGACGGGTTTCACACGTATCGTGACGGTATGTCGCTGCACAAAGGTGCCGAGGGCCTGCCGAAGCTCGCCGTGAACCCCTTCTACGCCGGGGCCGACCCGGTCGCCGGGATGCGCGCGGCGCCACCGAAGCACCGGCTGCCCGACGGCCCGATGGCGCCCGCCACGGCGTACCAGCTCGTCCACGACGAGCTGATGCTCGACGGCAACGCCCGGCTCAACCTCGCCACCTTCGTCACCACGTGGATGGAGCCCGAGGCCGGGGTGCTGATGGGCGAGTGCCTCGACAAGAACATGATCGACAAGGACGAGTACCCGCGCACCGCCGAACTGGAGCGGCGCTGCGTGTCGATGCTCGCCGACCTGTGGCACGCCCCCGATCCGGAGAGCGCCGTCGGCTGCTCCACCACCGGCTCCTCCGAAGCCTGCATGCTCGCCGGGATGGCCCTCAAGCGCCGCTGGATGAGGCGTGCGGGTGACGGCACCCGCACGTCCCTCGCACGCCGCCTGACCAGGCGCGCCGGCGACCGCCACCCGGGCACCGGCCGCCCGAACCTGGTCATGGGCGCCAACGTGCAGGTCTGCTGGGAGAAGTTCTGCAACTTCTGGGAGGTCGAGCCGCGCCTGGTGCCGATGGAGGGCGACCGGCTGCACCTGGAAGCGGACACGGCCGTCGCGATGTGCGACGAGAACACCATCGGGGTCGTGGCCGTCCTCGGCTCGACCTTCGACGGCTCCTACGAGCCCGTGGCCGAGATCTGCGCGGCGCTCGACGCCTTCCAGGAGCGGACCGGGCTGGACGTCCCCGTCCACGTCGACGGGGCCTCCGGGGGCATGATCGCGCCCTTCCTCGACGAGGACCTGGTCTGGGACTTCCGGCTGCCCCGGGTGGCCTCGATCAACACCTCCGGCCACAAGTACGGGCTGGTCTACCCCGGCGTCGGCTGGGCGCTGTGGCGGGACAGCGACGCCCTGCCCGAGGAACTGGTCTTCCGGGTCAACTACCTCGGCGGCGACATGCCGACCTTCGCCCTGAACTTCTCCCGGCCGGGCGCGCAGGTCGTCGCCCAGTACTACACCTTCCTGCGCCTGGGCCGGGACGGCTTCCGCACCGTCCAGCAGACCGCCCGCGACGTGGCCGTCTACCTCGCCTCGCGGATCGAGGAGTGCGGGGACTTCCGGCTGATCACCCGAGGCGACCAGTTGCCGGTCTTCGCCTTCACCACCGCCGACCACGTCACCGCCTACGACGTCTTCGACGTCTCCCGGCGGATGCGCGAGCGCGGCTGGCTGGTGCCCGCCTACACCTATCCGGCCGACCGCGAGGACCTGGCGGTGCTGCGCATCGTGGTCCGCAACGGCTTCTCCGAGGACCTCGCCGACCTCTTCCTCGCCGACCTCAAGCGCTACCTCCCCCAGCTGCGCGAACAGGAACACCCGCTCCACCCGCCCGGCGAGGCACCCACCGCCTTCCACCACTGAGCGCCGCGCGGCGGGGCACACGCTCCCCATGGGGAAGGACGAACGGACCAAGGGCACCGTCTTCATCGCCCTCGCCGCGAACCTGGTGATCGCCGTGGCGAAGGCGGTCGGCGGGCTGCTCACCACCTCGCCGGCGCTGCTGTCGGAGGCCGCGCACTCGGTGGCCGACACCCTCAACGAGGTCTTCCTGCTGGCCGCGCTGCGCCGCAGCCGGCGCAGACCCGACGCGCGGCACCCTTTCGGCTACGGCAAGGAGCGCTGGTTCTGGTCGCTGCTCGCCGCCGTGGGGATCTTCGTGATGGGCGGCTGCTTCTCCTTCTACCAGGGCCTGTCCGCGTTCCACGAGCGCGAGCCGCACACCACGCAGGCCTTCCTGACCGCCGTGGCCGTCCTGGTCGTCTCCCTGCTCGCCGAGGGATCCTCACTGCTCAGGGCGCTGCTGCAGGTGCGCGGCGGGGCCCGCGAGCACGGCCGCCCCTTCCGCACCGAACTGCGCGAGGGCGACGACCCCACCCTGCGCACCGTGCTCGGCGAGGACAGCGCCGCGGTGCTCGGCGTGCTGCTGGCGCTCGCCGGCGTGGTGCTGCACTGGACGACCGGCGACCGCACGTGGGAGGCGTACGCGTCCCTGGCGATCGCCGCCCTGCTGATGTACGTCGCCTACCGGCTCGGCAAGGACTGCCGGGACACCCTCATCGGTGAGGCCGCCGACCCCCGGCTGCGGCAGCGGGCGCACGAACTGCTGACCCTGCAGCCGGAGATCGACACGGTCACCGCGCTGCTCACGATGCGCCTCGGGGTCGACTCGGTGCTGCTGGCAGCCCGGGTGGACCTGACCGAGGGCATCGACAGCGAGACCGTGGAGGAGGCCGCGATCCGCATCAAGCGCACCCTGGCCGGGGAGTTCCCCGAACTGGACCAGATCTTCCTGGACGTCACGGACGCCTCCGACGAGGACCGCCGCGCGGCGCACCGGCTGCGGCGGTCCCTGCGCGCCGAGGCGGGCAAGGGCGAGGGCGGGGGCTGACCGGTCGCCCGGCCGGCCCCCGCCCTCGTACGGGTGGTGCCGCGTGCGTCAGCGCACGTCGACGTAGACGGCGGTGCCGTCGCTGTCGAAGTGCTTGGAGTCACCGAAGTACTGGATCAGCCACTTGCCGTCGGAGGACGGCTTGCCCTTCACGGTGGCCTTGCCCGTCGAGCTCGTGGTGCCCGACGCGACGTACGTCCACTTCGTCGAGCCCTTCTTCTGGAAGAACAGCTCGACGTGCCGGCCCTTGTACGGCCGCCAGGAACCGGAGACGTACTCCTTCAGCGTGCCGGTGAAGGTGACGGTGGCACCCTTCTTCACCTTCGTCGCGGACGCCTTGATCGAGTACATCCGGGTGTTGGTGCGGGTCAGCCGGACCGGCTTGGTGGTGCTCTCGGCGAGCTGGTCGGAGACGTAGTGGTGCAGCCGGTAGTAGCCGTCGAGGTGGCCCCACTTGGTGATCGTCACCACGCTGCCGTTGTTGTCGGCGTGCGCGGTGCCGAGGTCCTGCCAGCCCGTCTTGCCGTCCTTGGAGTACTCCAGGTGGACGACCTGGGGCTGGTAGACGGACGTCACCCGGTCGTATGCGGCGTACAGCCGGGCGGACAGGGTCACCTTGGTGTCCGCGGCGATCTTGGCGCTCGCCTCGGTGAAGACGGAGTCCGCCGGGAGGACGATCGAGCCGCCGGCGGAGACGGAGGCGGACAGGTAGGGGTCCGCCTCTCCGGCCGACCAGGAACCGTACGTGGCGGGTGCCGCGATCACCTTGCCGGTGAAGGCGCCCGAGGCGTCGGTGGTGACCGTGACCTGACCCGTGCCGCTGAGCGCCAGCGCCACCGGCACCCCGGCGACCGGCGCGCCCGTGGTGTCCTTGACGTGGCCGCTGATCGTCACCGCCTGGCCGGGCACCGCGCGGGTGCGGTCGGCCGTGGCGGTGACGATCACGTCGGTCTGCCGGATCTCCGGGCTCCCGGCCTCCGCGGTGACGGACCCGTGCACCCGCCCGTCGTCCACGGAGAGCGCCGCCCTCAGCCCGGACCAGGTGACGACCGGGAACTCCTGGGAGGTGAAGGACCCGTCCGCCCCGGTCACGGCCTGCCCGGAGCTGTCGGGCCGCCCGTCGACGGAGTAGTAGGTGCGGGTCACGTCGACCGTGGCGCCCTCGACGGGCACCTGGTCGCCGCTGCCCGGCTGGACGCCGAGGAGCGTGCCGGTGACGGCCGTCGTGCGGTGGTCCTTGTCCAGCACCGTCCGCGTCAGCGCGGTGCCGGTGAGGACCGGCCGCAGGGTGAAGTCCAGGGTGCCGGCGCCCGTGCGGGTGACGGTGTGGCCCTGGTCGTCGGTGGCGGTGACGTCGATGGTGTACCGGCCCAGGTGCGGCATGGCGCCGCCGTCCTCGGTCAGCTTCAGCGGGGCGCCGGACGGCACCGACCACCGCTCCCCGGAGCCGGCGAGCGACAGCGCGTCCACGACGACCGCGTCGCCGTCGCGCACCGTCGCCGTGACCGAGGTGACCGCGGCGCCGGGGACGTCCGTCCACACCGGCACCGTGAAGGAGCCGCGCTCGGCGTCGGCCGTACGGGCCACACCGATGCCGACCGGGCCCGCGTCGTCGGCGAGGGCGGGGGTGACGGCGAGACCGCCGGAGAGCGCGGCCACCGAGGCGATCAGCGCGAGGGCGCGCCGGGACTCAACGGGCATTGACGTACTCCGTCTTCGACTCGCTGTAGAAGTGCGTGGAGTCGGCCTCCAGGTAGGCGCCCCACGTGCCGTCGCCGTAGGCCTTGGTGTTGAGGCTGAAACGGCCCGAGGAGTCGGTCCTCCCCTTCACGGTCCAGTACCAGGTGCTCTCGCCCTTGGGCCGGAAGACGATGACGACCTTCCCGCCCTTGTACGCCTTCCACTTGCCGCCCGACTGGTACTGCAGCGTGCCGCGGGCCTTCAGCGCACCGCCCACGCGCGGGCTGTTGGGCGTCATGTCGAAGGAGACGATCCGGGTCACCGTGCGGTGCAGGCGCTTCTTGGCCGAGGCCACCGCGAGCATCCCGTCCGACTCGGCGTGGTACAGGCGGTAGTAGCCGTCCGTGTAGCCGTAGGCGCTCACCGAGAAGGAGCACTTGCCGCCGGAGGAGTCCCCCGCGGAGCCCGACTTGAGGGTCTTCCAGCCGGTGCTGCCGTTCTTGGAGTACTGCAGGGAGACCTGCGCGTTCCAGCAGGAACCCGCCAGCTTGCCCTTGGCGGTGACCTTCTTGTAGGCGTCCAGCGACATCGTGACGCCCGAGTAGGAGCCGGCCGTGGGCACGTTGACCAGGTGCTCGGCGTAGGCGAAGCCGGACACGTACTCCGACGGCTTGACGTAGGTGTAGTGGTAGGTCGTCTTCGTCGCCGTCGCCGCGAGCGAGAAGTTCCCCGAGGCGTCCGCGGTGCCCGTGCCCATCAGGCCGGGCGTGGTGTACCGGTACACGTCCGGCGGCTGCGGGGTGGTGACCAGGGGCGCGCCGGCGAACGGCTTCCAGCCCTCGTCGGTCAGCCGCTGGACGGTGCCCCGCATGGTGAAGGTCTTGCCCTGGTGGACCCGCTTGGCCGACGGATCGGCGCTGATCCGGTACTGCACCGCCTTGGCCGGCAGCTCCGGAAGGGCGGCCGGGGCCACCGGGTCGGTGTCGGCCCCGCCGCTGACGACGGCGGTGCCCGCGGTGAGCGCGCCGCCGGGCGTCACGCCGACCGAGAAGGTGCCGTCGGCTCCGGACGTCGCCGTCGCCGAGCCGTGCTTGGTGTCGACCCCGACGCGGGCGGTCCAGTTGACCCGCACCGGAGTGCCGGGCGCGGCCGGGCCGGTCGTGCCCGTCGCCGGGTCGAAGGTCGTGACGGCGCCGGTGAGCACCGCCGACTGGTGGTCGAAGTCGGTGTGGTCGCGGTCGTAGGCGAGCGTGCCGACCCCGGTGTGCAGCCGGTAGCCGAAGAGCCCCGCCCCGCCGTGTGCGGCGCCGTTCCAGTGCTGGACGGTGCCGCCGGGCAGGCGGTAGTCGACGTCCACCGGGTAGTCGCCGAACGCCGTGCCCGCGGGCAGGCCGACGGGCCGGTCGGTGTACCAGCCGCGCTGCCACGAGAAGGACAGGTCGTCGGTCGAGGCCAGTACGGGCGCGTCCACGGCCGCGGAGGCCCGGACGCTCACCTTGACCCACAGCGCCTGGCCGTCGGCCAGGCCCACGGCCAGGGTGCCGTCGTCGCCGGTGGTCAGGCCGCTGACCGTCACGTCGTCGGCGAAGGCGGGCCCAGCGGCCAGCGGCCCGGCCGCGAGGCCGGTGGTGAGAAGGAGAACGGATGCACTTCGGAGGACGGCAGCCCGATGTGCGCGCGAAATGCGCATGCAGGACCCCCCACAGGTCAGAAAGCGGCGCCGAAACGGTCAGCGCCGGAGGCCGAACAATAGCGAACCTGTGGGGAAACCGTGGGGGGTGGGGTTCCCGTGCCGGTCGTCGGTGGGCCGTCGGCGGCCGTCAGCCGCCGATCCGCACGCCGTGCCGGGCCAGCCAGGGCAGCGGGGCGACCGACGAACCCATCTGCGGCGTGACACGGACCTCGAAGTGCAGGTGCGGACCGGTGGAGTTGCCGGAGTTGCCGGACCGGCCGATCCGCTCGCCGGCGCGGACCCGCTGCCCGGGAACGACCTCCAGGACGGACAGATGGGCGTAGTGCGTGCAGTAGCCGTCGTCGTGCCGGACGACGACCTGGTTGCCGAAGCCGTCACCGCACGCGGCCACCACCACCGTGCCGTCGCCCACCGCGCGGACCGGGGTGCCCGGCGGCACCGCGAAGTCCTGGCCGGTGTGACGGTGCGCCCAGTGCGCCCCGGAGGCGTCGTAGCCCGCGGTGAGCGTGTAGTGCGCCACCGGGCGCACCCAGTGCGGGGCGCCCGGCCGGTGGGCGGCGGCGGACGACCGGGGCGGGGTCCGGGGGAGGTCGCGCGGGCAGTCCACCGAGAGTCCCTCGTGGGCCATGAGCGCCAGGTCCCGGGCGGACAGCCCGGCCCGGGCGCGCAGCAGCCGCGCCTCGATGCGCCGGCGGAGAGCGTCCTTGCGGCGGGCCTCGCGGGCCAGCACCGCCAGCGTCCGGCGGACGGCCTCGGTGTCCGCCGCCAGCCGGCGCTCGGCCAGCATCCGCTCGGCCAGCAGCGCCGCCTGCGCGTGGTCGCCCTGCCGGGCCAGCGTCGCGCCCTCCAGCAACCGGTCGGGCCGCCCGGACAGCAGCAGCCGCGCCGAGGGTCCCAGCCCCCCGTTGCGGTACTCGCTGCGCGCCATCGCCCCGATCCGGTCCCGCAGCACGTCCAGCCGCCGCCGTTCCACCGCTGCGGCCCGGTGCAGCAGGCGCAGGTCGGCCCGCTTGCGGCGGACCGCCCGCTCCGCGTCCTCGTACGCCTGCACCGCGCGGGCCGCCTGCGCGTACAGCCGCTCCACCCGGGCCGGGGGGCCCGGGCGCGGCCCGGGGTGCTCGCCGGCCACCGCCGGCGAGGCGGTCAGCAGCAGGCAGAGGGCCACGGCCGCCGTCCTCCATCGCATCGCCCGATCCTTTCGGGCCGGTCACCGCGGGGCCCGGACGACACGCCCCGCCGCCCGGCGGCCACCCGGCGGGGTGACCGCATCCGGGCGTGCGCCCGGCGGGGGACCGCCCGATCATGGGAACGGGCGCACTCGGCGGACAGGAGGGTGACCGGGTGAGCGGTGACGGTGAGCCCGGCGGCTGGTCACCGCCGGACGACGGGGTCCTGCGGCAGGTGCTGGACGGCACCCCCGCGGGCGTGGGCATCTACGACCCGCAACTGCGCTACGTCTACGTCAACCCCGCCCTCGCCCGGATGAACGGCCTGCCCGCCGAGGCGCACCTCGGCCGCCGGATCACCGAGGTGCTGCCGGACCTGGACGACGCGGGCGAGGAGGCGCTGCGCCAGGTCCTGTCCGACGGCAAGTCGCGCGAGGTGCCCTCCAGCGGCCGCACGCACGCCGAGTCCGGGACGGGCCGGCGCTACTGGCAGGGCGCGTACCACCGGCTGGACGCGGCGGACGGCACGGTGCTCGGCCTCGTCGGGATCATGCTGGAGGTCAGCGCGTCGCGCCAGCACCAGCAGGAACTGGAACGGGCCCGGGAGCGGCTGGCGATCCTGGACCGCGCCGCCACCTTCATCGGCACCACCCTGGAGATGGACGAGACCTGCGCCGAGCTCGCCGGGTTCCTCGTGCCGCTGCTCGCCGACATCGCCACCGTCGAGGTCTTCCCCACCGAGCGCTCCACCCCCTACAACCGCGGTGTGCTGCGGCTGCGCCGGGCGGCGATGGCCGCGCTGCCGAACCTGCGCGAGCAGGTCAAGATCTTCGGCGAGCCCGGGGAGTACGTGGAGTACCCGTCGGGCACGACCATCCCGCGCTGCCTGCAGTCGGGCAGCCCGGTGGTGCAGAGCCTCTTCGAGGACGACGCCCTGGGCCACGGCGGGTCGGCCCGCGAGCGGATGGCCGCCTTCCGCTCGGTGGGCATCCACTCGGCGCTCGTCGTGCCGCTCGCGGCGCGCGGCGAGCCCATCGGCACGGTGACCCTGGTCCGCTGCGGCGAGTCGCCGGGGTTCACCGAGCGGGACACCGAGACCGTCCAGGACATCGTCCGGCGGGCCGCGATCTACCTCGACAACGCCCGCCGCTACACCCACGAGCACGGCATCGCCCTGGAGTTGCAGCGCGCCCTGATGTCGGAGCCGGGCTCCCCGCACCCCTCGGTGGAGGCCGCGTTCCGCTACCAGCCGGCCGGCAGCACCGCGCTGGTGGGCGGCGACTGGTACGACGCCGTACGGCTGTCCTACGGGCGCACCCTGCTGGCCATGGGCGACGTCATGGGGCACGGGGTGGAGGCCTCGGTCGACATGAGCCAGTACCGCTCGATGCTGCGCTTCGTGGCCGCGGCCGACCTGCCGCCGCACCGCATCCTGCGCCGGCTGGACACCCTCATCTCGGAGACCGAGTCGGGCCGTCCGGCGAGCTGCCTGCTGGCCCTCGTCGACCCGGTGCGCAACACGTGCACCTTCTCCAGCGCCGGTCACCTGCCGCCCGCCGTCATCCGGCCGGACGGCACGGTCGACATCGTCGACGTGCCGGTCGGGCCGCCGCTGGGCACCGGCCACGGAGGCTACGAGCCCGTCGCGGCCTCCTGCCGGGCCGGTGACGTCCTGCTGCTGTACACCGACGGTCTGGTGGAGCGGCGCGGGGAGGACATCGACGCTTCGCTCGACCGCCTCGCCGGGTTGCGCCTGCACTCCGACGGTGATCTGGGCGGACTGGTCGACCGGGTGCTGTCCCTGCTGGTCGTGGAGCCGGCCGACGACGACATCGCGGTCCTCGCGGCACGGATCATGCGATAGGCGGATCAACCGCTCGGAGTACCACAACAGGCGGATCTCGACTTGCGCCCGCACGATGATCAAACGGGCCGCCGCAGGGGCGGGCCCGGGAACCGGCCCCTCGGGGAGGATCTGCCGTGACCGTCAGTCTGGCGCATCTGCGTCGTTGCTCCGTTGCCGTCGACCTCGGGGCGTCGCGCACCCGTGTCTACCTCAAGCACCAGGGACTCGTCGTGGACGAGCCCAGCGTGGCCGCCGTCAACGCGCACAGCGGTGCCCTCATCGCGGTCGGCTCGCTCGCCGAGAAGATGACGGGCCGCACGCCCGAGCACATCCGCGTGGTCCGCCCCATCCAGGCCGGCATGGTCGTCGACATCGAGATGGCCCAGCGCATGCTCCGTCACCTGCTGGGCGGTCAGCTCCGCAAGGCCTGGCGGCGCAAGCCGATGCTCCGGGCGGCCGTCTGCACCCCCAACGGCAGCGGACCGCTGGCCCAGCGGGCCGCCGTCGAGACGATGTACGGCCTCGGTTCGCGGCGGGTCGAGCTCGTCGACTCCGTCATCGCGGCCGCCATCGGGTGCGGACTGCCGGTCGAGCAGCCCGAGGCGACGATGATCATGCTGGCCGGGGCGAGCACCACGCAGATCGCGGTCATGTCGATGGGCGCGATCGTCGCGGCGGAGACCATCGCGGTGGGCGGCGAGGCGATCGACCACGCCGTCGTCCAGCACCTGCGCAACACCCACGAACTGGTGCTGCCCAGCCAGTCGGTACGGCCGCTGCACGAGATCCTCTCGGCGCCCGGCCCCACCGCGCCCAGCGCCGAGGTCCAGGGGCGCGACGTCGCCAGCGGCATCGCCCGTACGGTCCGCGTCGACACCGAGGCGGTGCGGCAGGCGATCCGGATGCCCATGGCGACGCTGGTCGACGGGATCGGCCAGACGCTCAGGCGGTGCCCGCCGGACCTGGTCGCCGACCTCACCGACCGCGGCATCATGCTCGCGGGCGGCAGCGCGCTGCTGCCCGGCCTGGACATGATGCTCCGTCAGGCCACCGGGATGCCGGTCACGATCGCGGACCGGCCCGACGTCTGCGCGGTGCGCGGGCTGGGCGCGATGATGGAGGGCCACCCCGTCCCGATGCCGCTCGACCCGCTGTCCGTGTAGGCCCCGGGCCGGGTTCAGACGTCCAGGACGAGACGGGAGCCGGCGGCTCCCCGCGAGACGCAGACGAGCATCGCGTCGCCCGTGCGGCGGGCGGTCGCGCTGCCGCCGTGGCGGACCGCGTCCGCGCCCGCCAGGACCCGGACCCGGCACGTGCCGCAGAAGCCCTGGCGGCAGGAGTACGACGTCGCGGGCCGCGCCCCCGTCAGGACGGAGAGCGCGGTGCGGTCGGCCGCGACGGGGAGCACCTCCCCGTCCCGGCCGAGCTGCATCTCGAAGGCGGTGCCGTCCGTGATCGGCGGCGGCGAGAAGCGCTCCACGTGCAGCACCGGGGCCGGGCGCAGCGCGGGGATCAGCGCGGGCGGACCGCAGAAGTAGACCGCCGTACCCGCGTCCGCGCCCGCCAGCAGCTCCGCCCCCGTCGGGGGACCACCGGCCTCCTCGTCGGTGCGGACCCGCACCCGCCACGGCTCGTGCCCCGCGAGCCCGGCCAGCTCCGCCAGGAACGGCAGCGTCGCCCTGCTGCGCCCCGCGTACACCAGGCGCCAGTCCGCCCCGGCGGCGGCCGCGGCGCGCACCATCGGCAGGATCGGCGTGATCCCGATGCCGCCCGCGAGGAAGAGCAGCGACCCGGAGCCGGTCAGGGCCAGGGGGAAGGCGTTGCGCGGGCCGAGGGTGCGCAGGACCGCGCCCGGGGCGAGGGCGTGCATCTCGCGGGACCCGCCCTCCCCGTCCGGGACGAGCCGCACCGCCACCCGGTAGGCGTCCCGTTCGGCCGGGTCGCCGCACAGGCTGTACTGGCGGCGGCGCCCGGACGGCAGGTCGAGGTCGAGGTGGGCACCGGGGTGCCAGGCAGGCAGCGCGGCGGTGCCGCCGTCCGCCCGTACCAGCCGCAGCCCCACGACGCCCTCGGCCGCCGCGGTGACCTCGGCGACGCGCAGGGCCAGCGAGCGGTCCACGGCGGCCGGTTCGCGCGCCGGCCGCCGCCCGCTGCCGCGCACCAGCAGCGGGGTGATCCGGGCGAGCAGCGCGAGCAGCGGCTCCGGACGGGAGCCGCCGGCCCGGCGGGGCGGCGGGGTCGCCCATGCCGGATGCGGGGGAAGGGTGCTCGGGTCGGGCAGGGACACGTGCGGGGACCCCCTAGTGGAGCGCCGCGCGCGCGGCGGGCGAGGACGCGAGGTAGGCGACGGCCTGCGTGGTGGACCCGTACCGCGACGGGTGGTAGCCGGGCCGCAGGTAGGAGAAGAAGAGCCGGACGACCGCGCGCGGCGGCGGCAGCAGCCCCCGCCGGGCACCGCGGTACCAGTCGCGCCAGCGCGGCTTCCCGGCGCCCACCGGGTCCTCGGCCATGAGGCAGCGCAGTCCGCGCACCCACCAGTAGAGCAACACGGGGAAGGCGACCAGGTGCGCCCGCACCCGGTGCCGGTAGCGGCCGTCAAGATGGGTGAACAGGTCGTACGCGACGGCGCGGTGCTCGACCTCCTCCGCCCCGTGCCAGCGGTAGAGGTCGAGGACGGCCCCGGCCTTCTCGTGCTTGTCGAGGGCGTCCAGCGCGTGCGCGTTCAGGATCCAGTCGCCGAGGAAGGACGTCACGTGCTCGATGGCGGCGATGATCGCGACGCGCTCGACGAGCCAGCCGTGGGCGGCCCTGCCGGTCAGACCGCGGTCGCCGAGCATCTCCTGGAAGAACCAGCGCAGTTGGGCGACGAACCCCTCGGTGTCCAGACCCGCGTCGTTGAAGTGGCCCAGCAGTGACTGGTGGGCCTGGGAGTGCATCGCCTCCTGGCCGATGAAGCCGATGACGTCCTCGCGCAGCCGGTCGTCCCCGATCATCGGCACGGTCTGCTGGAAGACGGTGAGGAACCAGTCCTCGCCCTCGGGCAGCAGGATGTTGAGGACGTTGGCGAAGTGGGTGAGGAAGGCGTCGTCGTCCAGGTAGCGGACGGGCAGGCCGTCCCAGTCCCAGTGCACGTCGCGCGGCTTGAGGACGAGGTGCTCGGGCTCGGCGGTCATGCCGCGGTCCCTTCCTTCTCGACACGTTCGACCAGGCGGGCGGCGTGCTCGGCGACGAGGTCCGGGCGGTGGGACGGCAGCCAGTGGCCGCCGTCGACGTGGTGGACCTCGGCCCCGGGTGCCCAGTCGGTGATCTCGGCCTGCCAGGGCGGCAGGACGAACACGTCCTTGGACGGGGCCAGCACGACCGCGGGGAGCGCGGCGTGCCGGACCCGGGGGCGGAACATGCGGGGCAGCACGTTGGCGCGGTAGAGCTTGAGCCCGGCACGGTTGCGGGCGGCGAGCCCTGGGCCGTAGCCGGAGGGGCCCTCGCCGGTCTCCAGGCGGCGCAGGGCCGTGACGACGCTGTCCAGGAAGCCGCTGCGGCAGGCGAGCTCGGCGACCCCCGCCAGGTGGAAGAAGCCGACGTACTGCGAGGCCAGCGACTGCTTGGCGAGCTTCAGCAGGCGGGCGGGCGTCGGCCGGCGCAGCTGGGCGCGGTACCAGCGGCCGGTGTGGTCCAGGTCGGGGCCGGAGATCGAGGTGATCGAGGCGTAGCGGTGGGCGAGCTCCGGGGTGCTGACGGTGTGCCAGCTCTGCACCGACCCCCAGTCGTGGGTGAGCAGGTGGACCGGGGCCCGCGGGCTGACCGCGTCGGCGACGGCGGTGGTGTCGGCGGCGAGCTGCGGCAGCCGGTAGGCGCGGGTACGGCGTGGGACGTCCGAGGCGCCCGAGCCGCGCACGTCGTAGGTCACGACGTGGAAGCCGCGGGCGGCGAGGCGCCCCGCGACGCCGTCCCACACACCGTGGTCGTCGGGGAAGCCGTGCACGCACAGCACCGTGGTCCCGGCCGGGTCCCCCTGCTCGTACACCGCCAGCCGCACCCCGTCGGAGGCCGTGACCCAGCGCTGCGCCATGTCCGCCGCCCTTCGTCTTCGCCTTCGCGTCACCGCGTCGTCGGTCGGTCGTCGCGTCCTTGTTGCGCCGTCGTCGCGTCGCCGTTCCCGGCGGCCACGATGGCAGCTTGTTGACGCGGTGTCTAGCAGTGGGACGGTATAGCTTTGGCGCCGTGACCGGTGAGAACGCGATACTGCGACGACGGCTCGGCGTCTTCGACGCCACCGTCGTCGGGCTCGGCTCGATGATCGGCGCCGGGGTCTTCGCGGCCTTCGCCCCGGCCGCCCGCGCGGCGGGGTCCGGGCTGCTGCTCGGGCTCGCGGCGGCCGCCGTCGTCGCCTACTGCAACGCCATGTCCTCGGCCCGGCTCGCCGCGCTCCACCCCGCCTCGGGCGGGACCTACGTCTACGGGCGCGAGCGGCTCGGGCCGTTCTGGGGCTACCTGGCGGGCTGGTCCTTCGTCGTCGGCAAGACCGCCTCCTGCGGGGCGATGGCCCTGACGATCGGCGCGTACGCCTGGCCGGAGCAGCAACGGGCGGTCGGCGTCGCCGCGGTCGTGGCGCTCACCGCCGTCAACTACGCGGGCGTGCAGAAGGCGGCCTGGCTCACCCGGGGCATCGTCGCGGTCGTCCTCGCGGTGCTCGCGGCCTTCGTGGTCGCCGCGTTCACCGGCGGCGACGCGGACGCCGCCCGGCTGGACATCGGGGCCGACGCGACCGCGGGCGGGGTGCTGCAGGCGGCCGGCCTGCTCTTCTTCGCCTTCGCCGGGTACGCCAGGATCGCCACGCTCGGCGAGGAGGTCAAGGACCCGGCGCGCACCATCCCCCGGGCCATCCCGCTCGCCCTCGGCATCACCCTGGCCGTCTACGCCGCCGTCGCCGTCGCCCTCCTCGCGGTGCTGGGCCCGCAGGGGCTCGCCCGTTCCGCGGCGCCCCTGGCCGACGCCGCGGACGGCCTCGCGCCGCTGATGCGGGTGGGCGCGGCGGTCGCCGCCACCGGATCCCTGCTCGCGCTGATCCTCGGGGTCTCCCGCACCACCCTGGCCATGGCCCGCGACGGGCACCTGCCGCGGACCCTGGCCGCGGTGCACCCCCGGTCCGGGGTGCCGCACCACGCCGAACTCGCCGTCGGCGCGGTCGTCGCCGTGCTCGCCGCCACCGCCGACCTGCGCGGGGCGATCGGCTTCTCCTCCTTCGGCGTCCTCGCCTACTACGCCGTCGCCAACGCCTCCGCCTGGACCCTGGGCCCCGGCGTCCGGCGCGCCGTCCCCGCCCTCGGGCTGCTCGGCTGCCTCGCCCTGGCCTTCGCCCTCCCCTGGACCTCCGTCGCCGCGGGCGCCGCCGTCCTCGCCACCGGGGCGGCGCTGTACGCGGCGACGGAGGTCCAGGGG
>NZ_JARAVK010000440.1:0-4321 GCF_033792765.1 Streptomyces sp. PA03-6a
AGGATCTCGTAGTCGCTGTACCTGAGACCGAACGGCTGCAGCTCGCGATCGAGCCGGTGGGTCAACAGCTTGCCGACCTCCAAGTGGATGCGCCAGCTGCGCTGTTCGTCAGCGGTCAGCCAGGCAGTGCCGTTCCGTGTCTCCATGGCCTGAATATACCCAGACAGTTGAAATGCCCATTGCCAAACGGAGCCTCTCCGGCCTGCAGCAAGGGCAGCACGGCCCCTCCAGTCGCTCCGCGCCAGCAGGGTGCCATCGCTCTCCGGCAGCGGCCCCGAATGCGGCCGGCACCGGCTTCCCGCAGGCCAAGTGTCCGGATTCCCGCCCCGGCCGGCAGGTCAGCCGGAATCATGAAGAGCATGACTGCTTCGCGCCGCGACCCCGTGATGGAGCTCTTACACGCGTCGTTGGACCCTGCCAGCCACAGCGCCGCCGCCCGAACGCCCATGGACCTGCCGACCGGCCGTGTCATTGCTGCCGTGGCCGATTGGAAGAGCGGGGCATGGAGCACCTGTCGATGCTCGCTTCCGGCATCGCTCTGGCCGCGGCAGGCCTGACCCTGCTCATCGCCTCGCACCTGCAGCAGAGTCCTGAGGAATACCTGGGGGCCCTCGACACCAGTGCGCGGAAGGTCAGCAGGGACAGGAAGGGCTCACCGGTCACGGCCGTCGTCGCCGGCATGCTCCGGGACCAGGGTGAACCGGGCGTCACCCTCCTGGGGCAGGCCATCGCCCGCGATGAGGCCGAGTTCCTCGATCTCCTGGTCGACCTCGCCGAATACTGCGGGACCTCCATCATGGTCCTGGAGTACAGGTGTGGCACGCCCAAGGAAGAAACTCTCCAGCACCTGGAGGACATGCTGCAAGCCTCGGCATGAGGCCAATGTCCAGTCGTTCGCGGGCCGGCAGCGTCATCGCTCTGCCCGCAACCGCCAGCCGCGAAGAACGGACCCGAAGCCATGACCAAGCCTCTGCGCACCAAAGAAGAGGCCTGCGCAGCTGCGCGCGCCGTGCTGGACAGGGCCAGGTACGAGATCACGTGGGAGTACGAGACGGGCCGGCTGGCGCCCGACCGCGTGGCCGCCTATGAGCGACTTCTGACCGACGTGGCGCATGCGCTCTACGCCTTCAGCACTGCTCCCACCCCGCAGGAAGGCGTGCGCCAAGCCCGCGCGCTGGGCTCCGGGCAGACAGAGATGATGCTGGCGACCAACGCCCGCCTCCGAGCCGAGGGGCGACTCGGGCCGAAGACCGCCGCGTTCCTCGACCGTGTGGCGCCGCTCCCGGGCAAGCCGTGACCGCGCCCCGATGTGCTCGATAGCGATCGCGTGACGGGAGGGCGACATGGATGCCGCGCTGGCGGGGTTGGCCGGCACCACGGTGGGTGCCGTAGCGGGTGTCGCCGGTGCGTGGCTGGCGCAGCGGGGGCAGTTGCGTGCGCTGCGGGAGCAGCGCACGCATGAGGAACGGGTGCGCTGGCTGGACGACAAGCGCGCGATCTACCGGGACCTGCTCAACGCCATGTACGGCTGGCACGACGCACTCGTGTCCATCTGGCAGGACAACGACAACGGCCGGCTCACGGAACACGCGACGCCGCCCACAAAGGAATCGTGGAAGCCCGGCTCATCGCCCCCGACCGCGTCCGGGCAGCCATCACCGACCTGCGCCGCACGTTCCTCGACGACGGTCAGCCCCGGGTCTTACGCCGCGCACCGGGAGCTGGTGGCGACGCCCCGCTGACCAAGGTCAGGCAGGGAATCGCCCGGCTGGAAGACGCCCTGCGCTCCGATCTCGCCGACCCTAACCGGGCACCCGACCGCGACCGGCGCTGAACAGAGCAGACAGGACGCGGCCGGGTGCGACAACGCACTGCCCCGTGCCCTCGCCAGCGCATCACGTCACTGGCTGCTCTGGGCCGCGCTGCCCCGGATCCGCCGTTACGGCTTCTGCATGAGCCAAAGCACGCGCTTCTCCCACCGCACCCGCCACACGACCTACTGCCGCGCGAGTCCAGCCGGGTCGATGTCCACAGGGAACGGCGCTGAGACCCGGGTGGTCGTACCTGCAAGCGCGGTGGTCTTTTCTACGTACCGGCCGTTGGCCAGTTCGCTGATGATGAGCCGCGGCGCGGGTTCGAATTCCAGACGCCAGAAATGCGGGATGGCGGCCTCCGCATACAGCAGGGGCTTGACCTTCCTGTCCATCGTCTTGTTGCCGGGCGAGACCAGCTCGACCACCAGCAGCACCGCGTCGGCATCGAGGTGGACCCCGTCGTCCACGGTCGCGGCCGCGTCGACGACCACCAGGTCAGGCACCACCAATCCGGACGGCAACGTCACGTTGATGGCTTCCAGGACCTCAACCGGTTCGTCGGCGACTCGGGCCGCCGCGTCCAAGATGTTGGCCAGGCGCCGGGAGGCTCGCTGGTGGCGGAAGCCGGGGGCGGGGGACATCACGAGGGACTCCCCCAGCAGCTCATAGCGGGTGGTGCGGTCCTCGGGCAAGGCCAGGACTTGTTCGACGGTCCACGGCCCCACATGATCAGCGGTCGCAACGCTCATTCCCCTCACCTCCTCCGACGGTTCCTCCCATCAGTGTGACCTGCCCGAAGGATCCCTGTCAGCTGCCCGACCAGGCTCCCCACCGGGCCAGCCCAGCAGGCCATGATCATATCCAGGTAGTGTTATCGCTCTCCGGGTACGGCCGGTACCACCACGGGGGCGTTACCCGGCCGCACCCGGCCCTACAGCTCGAAGTCGATGTAGTCGATGTCGGTGAACTCCACCTCCAGCCCGGCAGCGAACGTCGCATCGCGAGCAGCACCGCGGTGTCGGCGGTCATGACTCCTGATTCCGTTCCCCCCGGCGCGGCATGCTCCGGTCGGAAGGGCTGGAAACCGCCGCGTCGTACGGAGTTCTTGTGGGGAGATACGAGCAGTCGTTAGCTCACGGTAATCAGGAGGTCACGTGGGGTGGAAGCAGCCTTTCGACGACGCGATGAAGGAGCTGCAGGAGACTCGCAGACAGCTGGAACGTCTCGATGACCCGACGATCGGCCTGTCCGCTCTGCACGGCGAACTCGCACAGAGCCGCCTGAAGATCCAGGAACTCGTTCAAACGGGTGTC
Organism: Streptomyces sp. PA03-6a; assembly: GCF_033792765.1. Classification (NCBI taxonomy): domain Bacteria; kingdom Bacillati; phylum Actinomycetota; class Actinomycetes; order Kitasatosporales; family Streptomycetaceae; genus Streptomyces; species Streptomyces sp. PA03-6a. The sequence goes on from NZ_JARAVK010000440.1 coordinate 3,128, forward strand.
ACCGGGCTGCGGGAAGAAAACCGCGAGGTGCGCCGGCGCCAGGACCGGATGATCAGCGATCTGAACGAGACCCGGGGCGAGCTCCGGCAGCTGCTGGACCTCGCCGACGTACTGCGCCCCCTTGCTCTATCCCGGACCGACGACCCGGAGGCAGAGGATGAGCCGCAGGAGCAGCTGGAAGAAGCACTTCACCAGCCGCCCGGGCATTCCGCGGCACCGGCCAGCCGCGGACCTGAGCCAGGGCCCGCAGCCCCAAAGCAGTACGCCGAACCCAACACCGACCGACGGGGGGAGACCATGGAGAGCGCCAGCCACCAGCCGCAGCCCGCGACCGGAAGCGACGACAAGGACCAAGTTCTCAAAAACGCCATCGAGGCCGCGTACCGCGGCCACGGCACGGGCAACCCCGCGCAGGCCTCGCTCCACACCCCGCAGGAAAACCGCCCTGACGACCCGCGAGTCACCCATGGTTGTCCTGCTTCTGAAGGCCGCCGGCGTCGCTTCCGCCGACCTCGTCGCACACCGCGACACCTGGGAATGGCTGACCGCCCTGGCAGTCGACCACAGCCACTTCCGCCGTCGAGGACATCCAGGAAAGCCGCATCCAGACTGTCCTGTCCGGGCGCTCACTCATATCCCTCCTGATCGAACTGTGGAACACCCGTTCCGCCTCCGCCCCGCTGGAGGGTGACTGGGCACTGGCAACGACCGTCTACAACCGCATCGCAACCGAGCTCACCGGCGTCACCGGCCAGGGCGAGTCCATCCGCATCGTCCTCGACGACGGCCTCTCCCCGGGCACCCACGACTGACCGGATCGAAACCGCGAACGGGGGAGCTCCGAGAACACACTCTCGGAGGCCCTCCCCCGTTCGCGGCCGACTTCGTTTCTTCGCGCCGGCTGATGCCCTTCCGTTTCGTGTGTTACGGGGGTGTCTACCAGCCGAACGCGGCCCCGCCCCTCTACAGCTCGAAGTCGATGTAGTCGATGTCGGTGAACTCCACCTCCAGGCCGGCGGCGCGGCGGCCGCGGTCGCGGAAGTAGATCTCCTGCAAGCCTTCGGCTGCGATCGCGCGCAGCTGCTGTTCGCCAGCGCCTTGCTCTTGGGCGTCGAAGAGGCGGGCTGCGTACTCGGGTGGGAGGGCTTGGGTGATCAGGCGGATGCGGGCGTCGTCGGTGCTGCCGGGGGCGGC
>NZ_JARAVK010000441.1:0-4298 GCF_033792765.1 Streptomyces sp. PA03-6a
GGAGTGCGCCGGCGCGGCCCCGACCTCAGACGAACGGAGCGCAGGCCCGCACTGACCGCGCCGGGCCATCGGGAGGGTGGCGGGGGATGCCCGCCGCGGGCGCAACGCACCCGCACACAACCACCGGCCTCAAGGGGCACCCGCATCCGCGCCCGCGGGCGGTTGGCCGCCGCAGGCGAGGCGGGCGAGGTCGGTGACCTCGGCGAGTGTGAGCTGGCGCACGCTCACGTCACTCCCCCGGCCTGCGCAGCAGGTCCGCGTGGGCGGCGGCGTACGCCTCCCCCGTGGTGCGGACGCGCGCGGCCTCGGCCGCCTCGTACGCCCGCACCGCCGTGCGCACGCCCTCCGCGACGGGCACGCCGTGCGCGTCGGCGAGGTCGCCCAGGGACTCCCACTCGGCGTCGGTGAAGACGAGGGTCAGCTCTTCCGCACCGGGACGGTAATCCCCGGGCGCGCCCGTCTCACCCGGTTTTCGGGCGGAGGCGGACCGCGACGGCGACGCCCGCGAGGGCGAGGACGGACATGGGGAGGAGGACGGCCGTGAAGGCGCCCGCCGCCCCGCCGAGGGCGGCGAAGACGGTGCCCGCGGCGGCGACCAGGACGACGCTGGAGAGCGCGTCGGAGACCTGGAGGGCGGCGGAGTTCGCGCCGGCCTCGGAGGGGGGCGAGAGCTTGAAGAGGATGACGCTCAGGGACGAGATGACCAGGCCCGCGCCGAGGCCGCCCACGCCCCACGCGGCGGCGGCGCTCCAGGCGGGGGCGGCGTCCAGGAGCGGCAGGGCGGCGCCGGCGATCGCGGCGGCCATGAGGAACATGCCGAGGCCGACGAGGCGTTCGCGGTGGGGTTCGAGGCGGGGGCGGCCCTGGATCCAGGAGCCGATGCCCCAGGTGACGCCGCCGCTGGCCAGGGAGAGCCCGGCGAGGGTCGGGGACATGTGCCGCTGCGTGACGAGCATGAGCGGGACGAAGCTCTCGGCGCCGAGGAACGTGCCGGACGCCACACCGCGCAGCAGCACCACGGACGGCAGTCCGCGGGCCGCGCGGAAGGTGCCGCGGGGCAGCAGCCGCAGCGCGGCCGGGACGACGAGCGCGGCGCCCGCCACGGCGAAGAGCAGCGACAGCGGCCTCAGGTCCTGCCCGGCGTACTGGAGCAGCCCGGCGCCGGCGGAGACGGCGAGCGCGAGGCGCAGCCGGCGGCCGTCGGGGGCCGCGCGGTCGTCCGGGGGCCGCTGGAGGGAGGCGCGGCGCAGCGCGGGCAGGCCGGTGAGGAGCGGGAGCACGACGAGCAGGGGGATGGCGAGGAAGACCCAGCGCCAGCCGAACTGCTCGGTGACCGTGCCGGCCACGAGCGGGCCGACGATGGAGGGCAGCACCCAGGACGCGGCGAAGGCCGCCATCACCGCGGGCCGCAGGCGTTCGGGGTAGGCGAGGCCGACGACGACGTACAGGGCGACGATGACGAGCCCGCCGCCGATGCCCTGCACGGCGCGGCCGAGCACGAACGGCCACATGGACTGGGCGGTGCCGGAGACGACCAGGCCGGCCGCGAAGGCGCCGATGCCGGTGACGAGCGGCGCCAGCGGCCCGGTGCGGTCGCACCACTGGCCGCTGACGACCATCGCGAAGAGCGAGGTGGTGAAGTAGCCGGAGAAGGCGAAGGCGTACAGCGGCAGCCCGTCCAGCTCGCGGGCGGCGATGGGCATGGCGGTGCCGACGGCGGTGGCCTCGAAGGCGATGAGCAGGACGACGGAGACCATCGCGAGGGTCAGCGCGCGGTAGCGGCTGCCCAGGACGGTGTCGGCCCCGGTGTCCGGCCCGGCGAGGGGCATGCCTGCGTGGCCGGATACCGGCTCGGTGTCTGCGGTGGTCACCACGACAGGGTAAGGGGTCAACCGGCTCGTTGCCCCTGGCACCCGGGTCGGCCTTTCGGCCTAGGGCCGGGAGAAGCGGGCCCGGGCCGGGAAGGCGTAGGCCATGCCGCACTACACCTCGTACGACGGAACCGAGCTCGCCTACCAGGACCGGGGCGAGGGGCCCGTACTGCTCGCGCTCGCCGGCGGCCCGGGGCGGGACGCCGCCTACCTGGGCGACCTGGGCGGCCTGGACCGGGGCAGGCGCCTGGTGGTCCCGGACAGCCGGGGCACCGGCGGCAGCCCGCCGGCCGGCGACCCGCTCGCCTACTCCTTCCCTCGGCTCGCCCAGGACCTGGAGGCGCTCCGCGCGCACCTGGGCCTGGAGCGCTTCGCGCTGCTCGCGCACGACGCGGCCGCCGCGACCGCGCAGGTGTACGCCGCCGCCTACCCGGAGCGGCTGACGCACCTCGTGCTGGTCACCCCGGGCTCCCGGCTGCAGGGCGAGCTGCCCGACGACGCCCGCGAGATCTTCGAGAGCCGCGTGCGCGAACCCTGGTGGCCGGAGGCGGTCGCCGCCCTCGCCGAGCTGGAGACCGCCGACGACCTCGACCGGGTCCGTACGCTGCTGCTGCAGGTCGCGCCGATGGCGTACGGCCACTGGGACGAGCCCCAGCGCGTCCACGCCGCCGCCGAGGGCGGCCAGTTGCACCCGGTCCCCCGCGCCGGTTTCTGGCAGGGCATCGACGAACCGGCCCGGCTCGCGGTCCTGGCCCGGCTGCGCGAGGTGACCTGCCCGGTGCTGGTCCTCACCGGCGACCGTGACGCCATCACCGGGATGCGCGCGGGCGAGGTCGTCGCGGCCTGCTTCCCGCACGCCCGCCTGCGTCCGCTGCACGCCGTCGGGCACTTCCCGTGGGTGGACGAACCCGGGCTGTTCCGCCCGGTGGTGGAGGAGTTCCTCGCGTCGCCCGGCGGTTCGTGAACGGCGTGTGGCAGTCCTGTTGCAGGCCCCCGGGAACCGTTGACCCCCTCCCGGGGGCCGCGTCTATGGTCGAGTCACGTCGACGACGCAAGGCCGTGTGCCCGAGTGGTTCAGGGGCTCGACTGCAAATCGAGTTACGTGGGTTCGATTCCCGCCACGGCCTCCATCCCTTGACCAGGAAAAAGAATGGGGCGCACCTCTTCCGAGGGGCGCCCCATCTGCCTGTCCGTCTCAGTTCCCGTCTCAGTTGACCGGCACGAGCACGCCGGCGGCGCCATCGTCGCCGTCATCCGGCCCGTCAGCGCCCGGCTTCCAGATCAGACCATCGACCTGCTTCGCCACCTCGGTCCGCACCGCGTCGACCATGTGCTGATAGCGGGCGGCCATGGCCGTTGTCGACCATCCCATGAGACCCATGACAGCGCGCTCGGGCACCCCGAGAATGAGCAGGACCGTGGCGGCCGTGTGGCGGGCGTCGTGCAAGCGGCCGTCCCGGACGTTCGCCTCAGCCAATAGAGCCTTCCACTCAGCCCAGTCCTTTCGGTGGGAAGCGATGCGCCCGTGTTCGTCGGGGAACACCCACCCACCTTCCACCCAGTGTTTCCCGGCCGACTTCCGTTCCGCGTCCTGCGCCTCACGGTGGGCGCTCAGCAAGTCAACGAGCTGTTCCGGGAGACCGACGGCGCGACGGCCGGCGCGTGACTTGGTGGTGGACGTCTCGGGGTTGCTGCGCCGCCTCTGCGGGCAGTACCCGGCCTTGCGTCCGCAGGGTTCCGTGCACCCGTGCGCGTACTGCGGGCGGTGCCGACTGCGGCGGACCACCACGAACCCACCTTCAAGTTCTACGTCCTGCCACTTCAGGCCCAGCACTTCCCCCTGCCGTAGTCCGAGAGCGAGGGCTACAGCCCAGCGTGCGGAGTTGCGGTGCTGGCTCGCTGCCTTCAGCAGACGTTGCACTTCCTGCACGTTGTAGGGCTCCACCTCGTACTCGTCCACCTTCGGAGCCTTTGCCAACAGGACCGGGTTCTTCCCGAGATGGCCGCGCCGTACCGCCTCGTTGAGGGCAGCGCGAAGCGTGCGGTGCGCGTGATGGGCCGTCGCGGGCTTGCTGCCGGTTGCCTGCATCTTCACGTAGAACGCTTCGATTTGCTCCGGCTTGAGCCTGTCGAGTCGGTGGGCGCCCATGCCGGGAATGAGATGCTTCCGTACAGAGACGCCGTACCCCACCATCGTGTTGTCGTTGGCCGTGAGGGGTGCGACGTTCTCAATCCAGTGCGTCAGCCACGCCTTGACCGTCCAGGGCTTGCCCGGCTTGCGCACGGTCTGGGCATCGCGTTGCCGCTCAAGCTCTCTTACGGCCTCCGTGAAGTTTCCCCGTGATCTCGGACACTCGTTGCTTACGCTGCGAGGGTGTGTTCTTGCTCGTGTCGCTGTCGGATCTCCAGCGGGGTGAGGTACCCCCA
>NZ_JARAVK010000442.1:0-4294 GCF_033792765.1 Streptomyces sp. PA03-6a
AGCCGGTGGCCGTTTGTCTATGCGGGCACCAACCCAGACGCCGGAGCAAACCCCCGCATCAGGTCCAACCCGCTACACCACTTCCAAGGACGCAACCCAGGGGTGGCTTTCGGCAGGCCGCCCCTCGATCGTTCGACAGCGACGTAAGTAGTGGCAATGGCGGGCGGCTGCTTGGCGTTGTCGGCGCCAGTTCGACCAGCTCAGCGCGTGGTGTCGCCCTCGGTGCCCACACAGTTGCGGGGATCTGGGGAGACAAGCTGCCAGGAGTCGCTGAATCTCCGCCACTGTGAGCGCAATAGTCCCGGCAGCCGGGACGGCCCCCAGCTCGGTCAGTAGCCGCCGGTGCCCGGCGACCAAGTCCGCTCCAGACCGGGAGGGCAGCATCCGCGCAGTGATCCACCGCGAGTAGCCCGCGACCATCACCAGCACCGGCGGCCGTCCGACCTGCCCGAAGCCCAGCGGGATGTTGGCGGGCGGGAACCTCAGGTCGCACTGACCAATCTCGCCCGGCTCATAGACCGTCCGCGAGGCCGGATCCGCGGGACGATCGGCTGGCCGCAGGTCCCGAACCCGGTCCTTGAGCACAGTCAGGCCGCGGTCCCAGCCAATCCGCTCGGCAATCACCGTCGCCGACATCTCCGGCATCTGCTCGAGCAGTTCCCGAATCCGTGGCTCGACCGCATCCACGATCGACCCCTTCGGCGCCCGCTGGTACTTCGGCGGCGCGTCGTCCGCGATCGCCCTGCGAACAGTGTTCCTCGCGATCGTCCGCGCCGGCATCTGCTCGGTCCGGTGAAGCCGGCGAATCTCCGCCCAGTCCTCCACGCTGATCACCACTCCTCCCGGCCTGACTCAACGAGCCAGACCCCTGAAGGGGGTCAACTTTCAGGTTCTGGATCACTTTCCCTGCTCGGGCCATGGAGGGTCACCGAAACCGCGATCATGAACGGCCGTGGGTGATGTCCTCCTCCAGGACCTGTGGTTCCACCAGGTCGACGGTGTCGTGATCGAAAACGTGGTGTCCGACGGCGAGTTGGTGGCTGTACGCGCCCGGACCGTAGCGGAGCGGGTCGCGTGCCCGGCGTGCGGGTCGCTGTCGGCCAGGATGCACAGCCGGTACGTACGTCGACTCGCCGACAGCGCGGTCGGCGGGCGCCCGGTGCTGATCGAGTTACAGGTCCGGCGGTTCCGCTGCCGTCAACGGTTATGCGAGCAGGCGACGTTCGCCGAGCAGGTCGACGGGCTGACCATCCGTCATGGCCGACGCAGTGCCGGGCTACAGACGGTGCTGGAGCGCGTGGCGGTGATGCTTGCCGGCCGGGCCAGCGCCCGGTTGTCGCAAGTTCTGGCGGCCGGGGTGAGCAGTTCGACACTGCTGCGGTTCATCCGCCGCCTTACGGAACCCGGGACCTCGACGCCGCGGGTGCTCGGGGTGGATGAGTTCGCACTGCGCAAGGGTCACAACTACGGCACGATCCTGATCGACATCGAAACCCGCCAACCGGTCGATCTGCTGCCGGACCGGACGACGGCGACGGTCGCCCAGTGGCTCGCCGGTCACCCCGGCGTCGAGGTGATCTGTCGGGACCGCTCCACCGCCTACGCCGAGGCCGGACGCCTTGGCGCCCCCGACGCGGTCCATGTCGAGGACCGCTGGCACATCTGGTCCAACCTCGCCGAGGCCGTCGAGAAGACAGTCGTCCAGCACCGCGCCCTGCTGCGCGAGCCGCACAGCTCCGCCGCGGCCGGGGCCTCCGCGGTTCTGGACAACATAGACCTCGAAGCGAGCCCGCCCGCAGGACCAAGAACCACCGGTCGACTTTCCGACCGGGTCCGGGAACAGCACGCGGCTGTCCACGCCCTCCTCGAGCAGGGCGCCGGACTGCGGACAATCGGCCGGCAGCTCGGACGGGCCCGCAATATCGTCCGCCGGTTCGCCACACGCCCTAGAAGACTCATGAAGATCTTGGTGAGGGGCTGTCTGGTTGTGGGCTGGACGGGTCCTCGGTCTATGCGGTGGCCGGGCTGAGTGTCCAGGTTCCGTCTGTGTGGGTGAGTCCGAGGTTGATGAGTCGGCGGAGGTTGAGGGCGGCGGCTCGGGTGTGGAGCCAGGTGTTGTTGGCGATGGTGCCGCGGTAGCGCAGGCGGCGGTTGCCGTGCTGGACGAGCCAGGCGACGGCGCGTTCGACCGGTGGTCGCCAGCGGCGGTAGTCGGCCTGCCATGTGGGGTCGGTGGCGGCCTGGTGGCGGGCGGCGGTCTGCAGGTCGTGGTGGGGGCGGATGGTTAGGGTGCGGCCGGCCTTAGCGTTGGTGCATCGCTGACGCAGTGGGCAGTCGGTGCACCGGTCCTTGAAGGCGGCCTTGCGCTGCTGGTGCCGGCCGCCGGGGTCGGACAGGGGGACGGTGTGTCCGGCGGGGCAGGTCACCGTGCCGTGGGTGGTGTCGATGGCGAAGTCGTCGAGGGTGAAGCCGCCAAGGACCGCCGCTCGGAGGGGGGCGGGTTTGAGGAACAGACGGTGACCTGCTTGTTCCAGGGCCTGGCGGGCCTGGCCGGTGGAGTAGGCGGTGTCACCGAAGGCGTCCACCGGTCCGTCTTCTTCGGCGAGCAGGTCCACGCCGACGGTGGCTTCGTGGTGCTCGGGGCCGGCGCCGGGCGTGAGGGTGACGGCGGTGTATAACCCGGTCTCGGGCTCGATCGCGAGGTGGGCTTTGTACCCGTCCTGCTGGTGGGTGCGGGTCTTGTGCACGTGCCGGGACTGCGGGTCGACGGTGGAGACCACCCGGCCTGGTGCGGTCCCTTGGGTGATGCGCCAGCGTCCGTCGCGTCCGTCGGAGTCCTGGGCGGGTTCGACGTCCTGCCCGGAGACAAGGGCCAGGATGCCAACGGCGTTGGCGGCTTTCTCGCCCAGTTCCCGCTCGGGTAGATGCCCCAGCAGTCTGAGCGCGTCACCGACCAGGGCGTCCACGAGATCAGCGCGGGCCTGCTGACCGTTCCAGGCGATCCGTGGTTTGCCCGGGTCGGTGTAGTCGTGCGCGGTGCACTGCACCGCTGCGGCCTGGTCGGCGCCGGGAACCTCGCGGATCACCGCGCGGATCGCGGCGATGAGCTGGGTGACGGTGTCCTGGGTGGCGACCGCGTCGTCCAGCACGGTGGAGTCCAGTGCTCGCCGGTGCTTGCCCGGAAGGACCCCGGTGGCTTTCACCACCTCGCGCACGGCCTCGAAGACCCGGTTCGGCCGCACCGAGCGCGCCAGACGGCGGCGGAAGTAGGCCAGCAGCGACGGATCGAAGGCCGCATCGTGCAGACCGAGCCCGCAAGCGGCCTTCCACCGCAGATCACAGCGCAGTTCCTGGACCGTCTCGAAGTCCGACAGCCCGTGCAGGGCCTGCACCGTGATCGCCGCGGCCAGGATCTGCGGCGGCATGGACGGCCGTCCGTTCGCCGAGGGATACATGTCCGCGAACATCTCCGCCGGGAACAGCGCTCCGCGATGCTCGGCCAGGAACGCGAACACACTTCCCGCCGGAATCAACTCCCGGCAGGTCTCCCACACATCCGGCCCGACCGACTCCCCGGCCCATTCCCCCATCACCACGAAACCGAGTCTGGTCCCACCGCTCACACGGCGGGACCAGAACCCAAGATCTTCATGACTCTTCTAGGCCGATTCTCGACAACACCCGCCGCCGCGCCGGGAAGCTGAGCGAGGGCCAGCGGGCCGAACTCGACGCACTCGGCATGCGCTGGCAACAGCCGCAGGGCGGCGGACAAGGACCGGGCCAGGACCGCCCGTTCGGAGTCCTGGCTCGGCCCTCGTGTGCCGCCGTGATCAGCTCACTGGCGCGAGGCGGCACCAGGCCGTTCAACCGCCCAGGCAAGCGCTCCGGGTTATGCGCCGTCATCGTGCAAATGACCACCAAACGGGCGTGCAACCGAGATCGCACGAGAGTTTCGGATTCTCACATGTTGGTTGGGTTATGGATCCACCAGGCGGTGGCGTTGCCGGGGAGGACCCTGGGCGGGCAGGGGGCGCTGGACAGCAGCGGCTGTCCCGGCACGGGGGCGGGGACCGGCTCGTCGCCGAAGTTCACGGCGCAGACCAGGCCCTCGCCGCGGACGAAGGCGAGCACGCCGGGCGGTGTCTCCAGCCAGCGCAGCGTTCCCTCGCCGAGTTGCGGCAGCCGGGCGCGCAGACCGAGCGCCTCCCGGTACAGGTGCCAGAAGGAGCCGGTGTCCAGCAGCGCGCGGTCGGCGCTGTGCTCGGCGAACCAGTCGGGCTGCGGCAGCCACGGC
>NZ_JARAVK010000443.1:0-4270 GCF_033792765.1 Streptomyces sp. PA03-6a
CCCTCCCCCAGCCTTCGGCCGGGGGGACCCCCATCCAGCGCGGTCAGTGACCGCCTCGCGCGGTCGTTGTGGGGTCGGTGCCGCGCCGGCGTACGCCCCCAGCCTTCGGCCCGGGGGGACCCCCACCTCGGCGCTCGCGGCGTTGTTCCACATCATCCGGCACCGCGCCCACCGCTCGTCTCCCCCAGCCTTCGGCCGGGGGGACCCCATGGGCGCACCCCGCCACACCCCCTCCAGTCGTGTAGGCGACTAACGGCCGGACGGGGTCAGAGGGCGGTCCGGGGTCGCCGCAAGTGCCCTACTCACCCCCACCGGCCGTCAGTCGCCCCAACACACGGGAGGGGGTGTGGCGGAGTGCGCCCGGAAGCGACGAGCGGCGGACCCGGCGCCGAACACTGCAGGGATAAACCGCGAGCGCTGTGGGGGTCCCCCCGGCCGAAGGCTGGGGGAGGGCGGGCGGCGGGAGAACCGCCCGCCGCAGGCGCAACGGAGCCGCACACGACAACCGGCCGCAAGGGGCGACATGGGGCAACCCGGAGGGCGACGTGACTGCGGCCATTGACAAGGCAGTTGGGCAAACGTTGTCATGAGCATATGCCGTCCCTGATCGGGCGTCGGGAGATCCTCGACCATGCCCGGACACAGCTGACCGCCGGTCCGGGTGTACTGCTCCACGGAGCGGCCGGGATCGGCAAGTCCGCCCTGCTCGCGGCGCTGACCGACGAGGTCCCGCCGGGAGGCTCCGTGCTGCGGGCGGTGCCCGTCGAGGAGGACGCCAAGCTGCCCTTCGTGGCGCTGATGGACCTCTTCGCCCGTGTGCCGGAGGAGTACGTCGACGGGCTGACCGCGGGGCCCCGGGCCGCGCTGCGGGCGGCGCTGCTGCGGGGGCACGAGCCGGTCGCGACGCAGAGCCGGCTGGCGGTGCGCGACGCGGCCGTCGAGCTGCTGCGGGCGCTCGCGGCGGCCGGTCCGGTGCTGATCGTCGTCGACGACCTGCAGTGGCTCGACGTGCCCAGCGCGGAGGTCCTGTCGCTCGCGCTGCGGCGGCTCCCGCCGGGCGAGGGCGTGCGCTTCCTGGCAGCCGAGCGGGTCGTGGAGGGCGAGGAGCCGCCCGGGTTGCGGTGCTGCCCGCCGGGCACCACGGCGCTGCTCGTGCCTCCGCTGTCCGACGGCGACGTGGCGGAGCTGCTGCTGGACGACACCGGGGCGGAGCTGCCCGAGCGCGCCGTGCGGGCCGTCCAGGACACGGCCGCGGGCAATCCGCTGTACGCCCTCGAACTCGGCCGCGCGCTGCTGCGCGACGGCACGCCCTTCGAGGCCGGGGACGTGCTGGCCGTGCCGCCGCGGCTGCGCGACCTGCTGCTGGACCGGGTGCGGCTGCTGCCCGCCTCCGCCCGGCAGACGTTGCTGGTCGCCAGCGCCGCGGCCCGCCCCACGCTGGCGCTGCTCGGTGCCGCGGGGATCCCGGACCCGGAGGGCGACCTGGGCACCGCGGAGAGCCTGGGGGTCGCCGCGGCCGACGCCGAAGGAACGATTCGCTTCCAGCACCCGCTGATCCGGGCCGCCGTGTACACCGACGCCCCCGAGCACGGCCGGCGCACCGCGCACAAGCTGCTGTCCCGCGTGGTCCCCGAGCCCGTGGAACAGGCGCGGCACCTGGCTCTGGCCCACCCGCACGCCGACGAGGCCACCGCGGCCACGCTCACCGCCGCCGCCGGGTCCGCGCGCCGCCGCGGCGCCCCCGCCACCGCCGCGGAACTGGCCGCCCTGGCGGTCCGCCGTACCCCCGAGGACCGCCCGGCCGAGCGCGCCGACCGGCTGCTGGCCGCGGCCGAGTACGCCAGCGACGCCGGGCTGCGGGGGGACGCCGACCGGGCCGCGGAGACCGTGCTCGCCGAGGCCGCCTCCACCCGGCAGCGGGTACTGGCCCGGCTGATCATGCTCGGCAACGCCGGTCAGGCGCTCGGCGCCGCGGGCCGCCTCATCTCGGACGGCCTGGTGGAGGCCGAGGGGCATCCCGAGCTGGAGGCCCGGCTGCACCACTGGGCCGCCCTGCGGCACCTCATCGGCGGGCGGCCCGCGCAGGCCTCCGCCCACGCCCGCCGGGCCGCCGACATCGCGGTCCAGGCGGGCGCCGTCGACACCCGCGTGGCCGCCCTGGCGCTGCTCGCCCGGCTGCACGCGCTGCACGGCGAGGCGGCCGCCGCCGAGGCGGCGCTGGGCGAGGCGTTGGGTCTCCCGGTGGCGCCCGACGGGCCCGGCGCCCGCGAACTGGTGCGCACCCGCGCGATCCTGGCCGCCGACGCCGACCGCATCACCGAGGCGGAGGGCGAGGTGGCCGGTCTCCTGGGCAGGACCGGCGAGTACGCCTCGGTCGAGGAGACCGCGGCCACGCTGGTGGCGCTGATCCGCATCCAAGTGCGGTCCGGACGCTGCCGCGAGGCACTGGACAACGTCGCCCGCTGCGCCGTGCTCCCCGTCAGGGCCGGCAGCGACTCACCGCCGGTGCTGTACGCCGCCGCGCTCGCCGAGACCGCCGGGGGGCGCCTGGAGCGCGCGTTGGAGCTCGCCGACCGCACCATCCGGGCCTGCATGACCGACGGGGACCAGCTCTTCCTGCTGCGGGCCCTGGGCGTCCGCGGCCGGGCGCAACTGCTGGCCGGTGGGCGGGAGAACACCGCGGCGGCCGTCGAGACCCTGCGGCAGGTGCGCAGGCTGGGGGAGACGATGGGCATCGCCGACCCGGTGATGCTGCGCTGGTACGGGGATCTGGCCGAGGCGACCGTCATCCTCGGCGACACGGACTCCGCCGCCGAGATCCTGCGCGCCGCGCGCCGCCGCGCCGGGGCCCGGCCCTCCGCCAGCGTGCAGTCCGCCCTGGACCGCGCCGAGGGGCTGCGCGACTGTGTGCTGGGCCGTTCCAAGCGGGGCGTCACCCGCATCCAGGCCGCCGCCGACCGGCTGCGCGGCCGTTCGCTCCCCATCGACCTCGCCCGCACGCTGATCGTGCTGGGCGCCGCCGAGCGCCGTCCGCGGCGGGCGTCGGCGGCCCGGGGCGCCCTGGTCGAAGCCCTGGAGATCAGCTCCGCGGTCGGCGCCGCCCCGGTCGAGTCCCGGGCCAGGGCGGAACTGGCCCGGCTCGACGCGCGGCGGGAGACGACGGCGCGGACGCCGAACTACACGTAGTCGTAGAAGCCGTGGCCGCTCTTGCGGCCCAGCCGGCCCGCGTCGACCATGCGCTGGAGCAACGGGGGAGCGGCGTACAGCGGCTCCTTGAACTCCTCGTACATCGAGTCGGCGACCGAGGCCACGGTGTCCAGCCCGATCAGGTCGGAGAGCTTGAGCGGGCCCATCGGGTGGGCACAGCCCATCTCCATGCCGTTGTCGATGTCCTCACGGCTGGCGATGCCGGTCTCGAACATCCGGATCGACGACAGCAGGTACGGGATGAGCAGCGCGTTGACCACGAAGCCCGCGCGGTCCTGGGCCCGGATCGGGTGCTTGCCCAGCACGTCGGTGACGAGCTTCTCGGCGCGCACCAGCGTCTGGCCGTCGGTGGTGAGGGCGGGGATCAGCTCGACGAGCTTCTGCACCGGCGCCGGGTTGAAGAAGTGGATGCCGAGGACCTGCTCCGGGCGGGAGGTCGCCACGGCGAGCTTCACCAGCGGGATGGAGGAGGTGTTCGAGGCCAGGATCGCGTCGCGGCGGGTCACCACCTGGTCGAGCACCTGGAAGATCTCGGTCTTGACCTGCTCGTTCTCGACGACGGCCTCGATGACGAGGTCGCGGTCGGCGAAGTCGCCCAGGTCGGTGGTGAAGGAGAGGCGCTCGAGCGCGGCGTCGCGCTCCTCCTCGGTGATCTTGCCGCGTTCCGCAGCCTTCTGCAGCGAGCTCGTCAGCCGCGTCCGGCCCAGCTCCAGGGCCTCGCCGGTGGTCTCCGCCACCCGGACCTCCAGTCCGGCCCGGGCGCACACCTCGGCGATACCCGCGCCCATCTGGCCACAGCCCACCACACCGACATAACGGATGTCGTCGTTCAACGCCCAGCCTCTCCCTGATCGCGAGATGGAGACCCGGACCGTCGTGAGGTCCGGACCAGCCCGCTCGACATTACACCCGGCCGGCGTACCGGTCCGGGTCCCGGTGCGGCCCGCCCCGACGGGCCCGGCCGCCCCGTTGACCGGCCCCGACACCACCGGTGCCGCCCGCGAGCCGGAGGCGGCACCGGTGGTGTCGGGGCCGGTCAACGGGGCGGCCGGGCCCGTCGGGG
>NZ_JARAVK010000444.1:0-4235 GCF_033792765.1 Streptomyces sp. PA03-6a
CGCCCGCGGCGGCCGGGGCGGGACTTGGGCATGCCGCCATTGTGCACGGCCGCCGCGGGCGTGCCCGCAGGCCCCGTGACCACCGGCGATTCCTCCCGGGTAGCCTGCGGGACGGCAAGATCTCCGCCCGACCCCGAGGAGCCCCCGTGCCGCAGCCGAGGATCGCCCTGGTGACCACCGCGCACCTTCCGGAGGGCACCGTCGACCGCGACCTGCCCCTGCTGCGGGACGCCGTCGCGGCGGCGGGCGCCGAGGCCGTGATCGTGCACTGGGACGACCCGGACGTGGACTGGGCCGGGTTCGACCTGGCGGTCATACGGTCGACGTGGGACTACACCGTGCGCACCGAGGAGTTCCTGACCTGGGCCGACCGCTGCGGCGCCGCCACCACCCTGTTCAACCCGCCCGCGGTCGTGCGCTGGAACTCCGACAAGCGCTACCTCGGCGAGCTGGCCTCGCTCGGCGTGCCCGCGGTCACCACCCGCTACCTCCCGCCGGGCGGCGGCACCGGCGGGCTGCCCGGCGACCGGGATTTCGTGGTCAAACCCGCGGCGGGCGCGGGCGCCCGCTACGCCGCGCGCTACCGTTCCGGGCAGCACGAGGAGGCGCGGGCGCACGTGGCGCGGATGCACGAGGAGGGCCTCACCGCGATGGTCCAGCCCTACATGCCGCGGATCGACACCACCGGCGAGCGCGCGCTGGTCTTCCTCGGCGGCCGCTTCCTGCACGCCATCGCCAAGAACGCCGTGCTGTCCCCGGACACGCGCTACGACCAGCGCAAGGTCGCGCACCCCGGGGTGCGCCCCTGGACCCCGACCGAGGCCGAACTGGCCGCCGCGGAGCGGGCGCTGGCCGCCGTACCGGGCACGCCGGAGCTGCTCTACGCCCGGGTGGACCTCGTCGACGCCGAGGACGGCACCCCGTGCGTGATGGAGCTGGAGCTCATCGAGCCCAACCTGTTCCTGACGGACCACCCGGACTCGCTGCCCGTGGTCGCCGGCGCGATCGTGCGCGCCGCGGGCTGAGTCTCAGCGGGTCACGGGCAGCCCGGCACGCGCGGCGGCCGTCGCGAGGACCTCGCGCAGCATGGCGGGGGTGAGCCGTCCGGTGAAGGTGTTCTGCTGGCTGACGTGGTAGCAGCCGAACAGGTGCAGCGGCGGCTCCCCTTCCGCGGGGGCCGCCAGTTCCACGTGCGCGCCGTGCCCGAACCGGGGCAGCGGCCGCGGCAGCCGGTACCCGGCGCCGCCGAGCACGGGCAGCAGCGCCTGCCAGCCGAACGCGCCGAGGACGACGATCGCGCGCAGCGTGGGCCGCAGCAGTTCCAGTTCGCGCACCAGCCACGGGCGGCAGGTCAGCCGCTCCTGCGTGGTGGGCTTGTTGGCGGGCGGCGCGCAGTGGACGGGCGAGGTCACCCGTACCCCGTACAGCTCCAGGCCGTCGCCGCGTTGCGTGGAGGTGGGCTGGGAGGCCAGGCCGACGGCGTGCAGCGCCTCGAACAGCACGTCGCCCGATCGGTCGCCGGTGAACATCCGGCCGGTACGGTTGCCGCCGTGCGCGGCGGGGGCCAGACCGACCAGGGCCAGCGCGGCGTCCGGCGGGCCGAAGCCCGGCACGGGACGGGCCCAGTACTCCCATCCGGCGTAGGCGCGGCGCCGGACCCGGGCGGTCTCCTCGC
The DNA here is from genome assembly GCF_033792765.1 of Streptomyces sp. PA03-6a. Classification (NCBI taxonomy): domain Bacteria; kingdom Bacillati; phylum Actinomycetota; class Actinomycetes; order Kitasatosporales; family Streptomycetaceae; genus Streptomyces; species Streptomyces sp. PA03-6a. The sequence continues at coordinate 1,676 of NZ_JARAVK010000444.1, forward strand.
GCCAGGCGACCAGCCGCGGGCAGGCCCGGCAGCCGGTCAGCCGTTCGTCGAGCGCGGCCAGGTCCCCTGCACCGGGCGCGGCCAGGGCGGGGAAGTCCGCCGATTCCTGCTGCACCGTGCGCCGTCCCTTCACGGCACCTGCGGCGGTCGCAGGGCCCGCGTCCCACGCTACCCACCAGGCCCCCGGCCCCGCCGCAGGGGCGCGGCGGGGCCGGGGGAGCGCGGGTCGGGCGTGGGGTCAGGCGCGGGCCGGCTCCGGTTCCGCTGCCCCACCGGACGGTTCCGCCCCGTCCGCGGCGGGCACGGGGCGCAGCCCCTCGCCCTCGACGTCGACGTTCGGCAGGATCCGGTCGAGCCAGGACGGGAGCCACCAGGCCCGGCGGCCCAGCAGCGCGAGCACCGCGGGGACGATGGCCATCCGCACGACGAACGCGTCGAAGAAGACGGCGGTCGCCAGGCCGAACCCGATCGACTTGATCATCGCCTCGCCGGAGCCGATGAACCCGGCGAAGACGGCGATCATGATGATCGCGGCGGCGGTGACCACCCGGGCACCGTGCCGGAACCCGGTGACGATGGCCTGACCGGGCCGCTCGCCGTGGACGTGGGCCTCGCGGATGCGGGTGACCAGGAAGACCTCGTAGTCCATGGCGAGGCCGAAGACCACCCCCACCAGGAAGATCGGCATCATCGACATGATCGGACCGGTCTGCTCGACGCCCAGGAGCGAGGCGAGCCAGCCCCACTGGAAGACCGCGACGACCGCGCCGAGGGCCGCGGCGACCGAGAGCAGGAAGCCGAGGGCGGCCTTCAGCGGCACGAGCACCGAGCGGAACACGACGATCAGCAGCACGAAGGCGAGGCCGACGACGAGCGCCAGGTAGGGCAGCAGCGCGTCGGTGAGCTTCTGCGAGGTGTCGATGTTCAGCGCCGTGGTGCCGGTGACGGAGACCTTGGCACCGGTGCGCTCGGTGATCCCGTCACCCGTGGTGCGGATCGCCTTGACCAGGTCCTCGGTCTCGGCGCTGCTCGGCTTGGACGCGGGCACGACGTTGATGATCGCGGTGTCCCCGGCCTTGTTGAACGTCGCCGGGGTCACGGCCGCCACGTCGTCGAGGCCCTTGATGTCCGCGGTGGCCTCCCGGACCGCGCCCCGGGGGTCGTCGGCGTCCTTGACGTCGGCGACCACGACGAGCGGCCCGTTGAAACCGGGGCCGAAGCCCTCCGACAGCAGGTCGTACGCCCGGCGCTGGGTCGTCGAGACGGGCTGGGAGCCGTCGTCGCCGAGGCCGAGTTCGATCGACGCGGCCGGCACGGCCACCGCACCGAGCGCCGCGACGCAGACGAGCAGGACGGCGACGGGCCGCCGGATGACGAACCGGGCCCAGCGGGTGCCCATGTTGGGACGCTCCGTGCGGGCCCTGCGGTGGGCGTGGTGCGTGTTCCCGTCGCGGCGGCGGAACAGGCCCCCGGCGTCCGCCGGCCGGACGCGCCGGCCGGCGAAGCCGATGAGGGCGGGCACCAGGGTGAGGGCGATGAGGACGGCGATGACGACCGTGCCGGCGGCGGCCACGCCCATCTTCGTCAGCATCGGGATGTTGACGACCGACAGCCCCACCAGCGCGATCACGACGGTCAGCCCGGCGAAGACCACGGCGGAGCCCGCGGTGCCGACGGCGCGGCCGGCCGCCTCCTCGCCCTGCCGCCCCTCGGCGAGCTCGGCGCGGAAACGGGACACGATGAACAGGGCGTAGTCGATGCCCACCGCCAGGCCGATCATCATCGCCAGGATCGAGGTGGTGGACCCCAGGTCGAGGGCGCTGGCGAGCGCGGTGATGGAACTGACGCCGATCCCGACGCCGATCAGCGCCGTGACCAGGGGCAGGCCGGCGGAGACCAGCGAACCGAAGGTGATCACCAGGACGACGGCGGCGACCGCGATGCCGATCACCTCGGTGGACCCGGTCTCCGGGCTCGTCTGGAGCGCGTCACCGCCGATCTCCACGGTCAGCCCCCTGTCGCGGGCGTGCGCGGCGGCGGTCTCCAGTTCTTCGCGGGAGGAGTCCCGCAGCTCCATGCCGGGGACCTCGTACGCCACGCGGACGTAGGCGACGGTCCGGTCCTCGCTCACGGCCTTGGCCGTGTACGGGTCGTCGACGGAGGCGACCTCGGCGCCCTGCCGCAGTTCGTCCACGACCTGCCGGACGGCCTTCTTGTTGGCGCTCTGCGTCATCTTCCCGCCGGCGGGGGCCTTGAAGACCACGCGGGCGGTCGCGCCGTCGGAGCCGGTGCCGGGGAAGCGCTGGTCGAGGAGGTCGAAGGCCTTCTGGGACTCGGTGCCGGGCACGGAGAAGGAGGAACTGCCCGCGGTGGGCGCGTTGGCGGCGCCGACACCGGCGAGGGCGAGCAGCGCCACCCAGATCAGGACGACGAAGTGCCGTCGCCGGAAGGCGAACCGGCCGGTCCGGTAGAGGAATGTGGCCACGGGGGCGTACTCCCTGTCGGGTTCGTGGGTCGGCGGAGGAGGGGCGCCGTCAGGGAGCGGGCGCGGGGACAGGTC
>NZ_JARAVK010000445.1:0-4207 GCF_033792765.1 Streptomyces sp. PA03-6a
GGGCGGTGACGCTCGCCACGGGGGCGGTGCCGGCGGCGTACCAGGGCCTGGTGCAGAAGTGGGGGAATCTCTGCGGGGCCATCAACCCGGCGCTGCTGGCGGCGCAGCTCTACCAGGAGAGCGGCTGGAACCCGAAGGCGCAGAGCGCGGCGCAGGCGCAGGGGATAGCGCAGTTCATCCCCGGGACGTGGGCGACGCACGGCGTGGACGGGGACGGTGACGGGGACCGCGACGTGTGGGACCCGGCGGACGCCATCCCCTCGGCCGCCTCGTACGACTGCGAGCTGGCCGGCTACGTCAAGGACGTGCCGGGGAACCCGACGGAGAACATGCTCGCCGCGTACAACGCGGGTGCGTACCGGGTCATCCAGGCCGGCGGGGTGCCGCGGATCCGGGAGACGCAGAACTACGTCCGGATCATCACGACCCTGCAGAAGAGCTTCGCGGCGCCGGTGGGCCCGGTGGGGCCGTCGCGGCAGTCGGCGGGCGCGATCTACTACGCCCAGCAGAAGCTGGGGACGAAGTACCTGTGGGGCGGCAACGGCACGCCGGAGCAGGGCGGCCGGTTCGACTGCTCGGGCCTGACGAAGGCGGCGTACCACTCGGTGGGGATCGAGCTGCCGCGCGTGGCCAACGACCAGTGGAACGCCGGACCGCACCCGAAGCGGGACGAGCTGCTCCCGGGCGACCTGGTCTTCTTCGCGTACGACCTGACCGACCCGCGGTCCATCCACCACGTGGGGATCTACGTCGGCGGCGGCTACATGATCAACGCTCCCTACACGGGCGCGGTGATCCGCTTCGACAAGATCGACACCCCGGACTACATCGGGGCGACGCGCGTGACGGCGGCGGGCGCGGCGGCGGTGTGACCGTCGCGCCCGCCGCGGCGTCGCCGTGGGTGGACACCCGGCCCCGGCATGCGGGAACGTGTCTCCCTTCGATAACACCTTGGTGATCATCCGGTGGAGACCGGAACGCGACGTACCGTGCCGTCCGTTGGACGGGGGAGAATCAACTCCCACACGGACGTGCACGGGGGTGCGGCGGAAGAGAGTGAGGGGACACCGGTGGCAGAGCTCTCACTGGACGGCTCGAACCCCGACGTCAGTCTGCTCCGCGACATCAACGGGCTCGCGAAGGACGCCCCGCGCTGGTTCGACCGTGTGATGGAGGCCGTCGGCGAGTACGGCCTGATCCTGCTCATGGTGCTGATCGCCGGCTGGTGCTGGTGGCGCGTGGCGCGCCGCAGCGGCACCGAGGCGCCGACGGCCGTGGCGGGTGTGATCTGGGCCGGGCTGGCGGCGTCGATCGCGCTGGTGCTCAACATCCCGCTGCGGAACTTCGTGGACCGGCCCCGGCCCTTCGTGGACCACGAGGGCATCGACGTCCTGGTGAAGGGGAAGACCGACTTCTCCTTCGTCAGCGACCACGCCACCTTGACGATGGCCGTGGCGATGGGCCTGTTCATGGTCAGCCGCAAGTGGGGCCTGGCGGCCATCGCGGTCGCGCTGGCCGAGGGCTTCTGCCGCGTCTACATGGGTGTGCACTACCCCACCGACGTTCTGGGCGGCTTCGCCCTCGGCACGGCCGTCGCGCTGCTGCTGGCCCCGGCGGCGCTGGCCCTGCTGACACCGCTGACGAAGGCCCTGGCGGGGTCCCGCATCGGCGTGCTGGTGCAGGCGGCGCCCGGCCGGCCGGAGGCTCGCCGGGGCGAGCCCTACCCGGAGCCGTCGGCGGTCGACAAGGACCTGGCCGCCTGACGGCCGCCGCCGGCGGACGGGGCCTTGTTACAGGGCCTGCTGGAAGCTGAACAGCCGCGAGGGGTCGTAGCGGGTCTTCAGGCGGGTCAGCTTGCCGGCGGCCGAGCCGTAGTAGGCGGTGCGCCAGTCGGTCAGCGTGGCGTCGGTGTAGTTCTGGTAGGCGGCGCCGGAGGCGTGGCGGCGCATGGCCGTGTGGAGCCCGGTCAGCCAGCCCGTGGTGCCGGGGTTCTCTATGTACTGCGCCAGGAAGCGCGAGCGACGGTGCACGAAGGCGGTGGCCGTGGGCGCGACACGGTTGACGGCGCCGCCCAGTGCGGTGAGGGAGACGCTGCCGGAGCCGGAGCGGAGCCCCTCCACCTGGGACAGGAGGGTCTGGATGCCGGCGGCGGAGAGCGAACGGTCGTAGAAGTCCGAGCGGGCCGCGTAGGTCTCCCGGCCGAGCCGGCCGGAGGGGCTGCGACCCGGGGTGGTGCCGGGCAGGTGGCACTGGGCGGTGCTCAGGTTCGAGCAGCCCGCGTACGCGAGGGCGGCGTCGAGGTAGGAGCGCGGGTGCAGGGAGACGCTGCTCGCGGGGGCGCCGATGGTGTCGGCGAGCCGGTCGACGGCGTTCGCGAGCCCGTCGCGCGAGGTGATGCCCACGGTGGCGATGCTGATCTGCGGGGATCCGGTGCCCGACTTGTCCAGGTGCAGGGCGGACCAGATCTCGTCGGGCTGGGTGGGCCCCCACTCCTGCCAGGCGCGCAGGACGGCGGCGGCCTTGCTCCAGGGCCAGGTCAGGTAGCCGGTGACGACCTGCGGGGAGGCCTGCGTGTCGAACGTCAGCCGGGTGACCACGCCGAACTGGCCGCCGCCCGCGCCGCGCAGCGCCCAGAACAGCTCCGGGTTCTCGCTGGCGCTGCAGCGCAGCACCCGGCCGCCCGCGGTGACGATCTCGGCCCCGGTGAGGCTGTCGCAGGTCAGCCCGTACGCGCGGCTGAGCACCCCATGGCCGCCGCCGAGGGTGAGGCCGGATATGCCGACCGTCGGGCACGAGCCGGCCGGCAGGGTGCGCCCGCTCGCGCCGAGCTTGGTGTAGACGTCGATGAGCTTCGCCCCGCCCCCGATGGTCGCGGTGCCGCCGGACAGGCTCACCGAGGCCATGGACGAGACGTCGAGGACGAGCCGGCCCTTGCCGCCGGAGTAGCCGGCGTAGGAGTGCCCGCCGTTGCGGACCGAGACGGGGACGCCGGTGCGGCGGGCGAAGTCCAGGCACGCGCGGATGTCCTCGGTGCCGGAGACGTACGCCACGGCGGCGGGCCGCTGCCCGTCGAAGCGGGTGTTGTACAGCAGGCGTGCGGTGGCGTAGTCCGCGTCGTCGGGCAGGACGAGGCTGCCGTCCAGGGTGCGGCCGAGGGCCTTCCAGTCGGGGCGGGCGGTCGGCGAGGCGCTGGGTGACGCGGCGCCGCCGGCCGTCGTGGCGGTGCCGGGGGTGCCGGGCGCGGCACTGCCCGCGTGCGCGGGGCGACCGCTCTCGGGGGTGCAGGCCGTGGCCAGCCAGCCCGCCGCGGCGACGCCGGCGCCGCTGCGGATCAAGGTTCGTCGGTTCAAAGTGGGGCCTCCCGCTCCGCTTCCCCCGTGTGGTCGTCCGTGAGGACGGTGGGGAACAGGTGACCGGTTGCGGGTGGGGGATGTGACGTCCGTCGGGCCGCCGTCAGCCCTGCTCGTGGTCGGTGGCGTCGCGCCGGGCGCGGTCGCGCGCCCGGCGGGCCGGGCCCTGCCAGCCGCAGACGCAGGTCGCGCGGGAGAAGGCGCCCTTCTCGGTGGTGGTCGCCCGGTGCGCGGGCGGGGGCGGATCGCTGGGAGGCACGGAACAAAGCTACCGGCCGTGACGCGGTGCCCTGACCCTCGTTATGCCCGACGACGTCCGAGGCGCGGGTGCAGGGGGTTGGCGGAGATGGGGCAGCTCGGTCGGGCGACTGCGGCAGCCGTGGGTCTCGGGTTGTGCGCGCTGGCGGTGGCGGGGTGCTCGGCCGCCGGTGAGGCCGTCGAGGTGGACAGCGTCCCGGTCGACGCGCGGGAGACGCTGCGGCAGGCGGTGGACTCCCTGGCCGCCGCGGGCAGCTCGAAGATCGTCACGTCGATGGAGATGGCCAGCGGCGGCACGAAGATCGCCATCAGGGGCACCGGCTCCTTCGACTACGCCGAGCGCCGCGGCAGCCTCCAGGTCGTCCTGCCGCCGGACGCGGCCGGGGACGCCGAGCACGAGCCGGTCACGGAGCTGCTGACGCCCGGCGCCCTCTACATGAAGAACCGGGGCGAGGGCGTGCCCGCCGACAAGTGGGTGCGGGTCGACACCACGAGGCTGCCTGACGGCAACCTCGTCACGGGGGGCGCGACCGACCCCCTGGTGGCCGTGGAGCTGCTGCGGGGGGCGCGGGAGGTGCGGCAGACCGGGACGGGGACCC
>NZ_JARAVK010000446.1:0-4195 GCF_033792765.1 Streptomyces sp. PA03-6a
CATCCCCACCCACACTGTCCAAAACCCCCCGCACCGACGGACCAAACTCCCGCTCCAGCGACGCCAGGCCCCGCCTCACCCCGTCCCACACCTCACCCAACGCCCGCAACCCAGGCACATCACCCCGCGGGAACTTATCCCCCACCACCACCGGCGCAAGCCACTGCAACCACTCAGGCAAATCAACATCCCAATGCACGCCCACGCCCACGCCCACACCCTCCCCAACACAGCACGACAAACACAGCACCGGCAAGCACAGCGCCGAAAACCTGGCAGAAAGCCCGGCGTTCCCGGCAACACCCAAAGGGGCCACACCCACACCGGCAGCCCACGCCAACCGAGCACCATATCGGCAAACCCAGCCCACACCAGAAACACACCACCCCTCACCCCATCCCAGACAATTCCCGGAACGTATAGATCATCCGCGGCAGACAATCGATTTCAGGCGCCACAATGCGGAAAGGGTTTCGGGCTCAGACCCCCGGCACCTCGCATTTTCCCGGCACATCCGGTGACCGGTACGCCGCCGGGAAAGAAGCCGACACTGTCGTCGCTGCCCGGGTGCGGCCGGAATCCGCCGCGGGGTGGTCTGCCCAGCCACACCCGAAACTGGCTGCGCGCCTACAACTCGAAGTCGATGCCGCCGAACACTCCATCGCATATGCCCGAGGTATTGTCATACCGCCTTGCAGCCCGGCGGTCGTTCCAACCCGTCCTGTTGCGAACAGGTCCGTCGCGCCCCCGAAGGGGAAGCGGGGACCCCAAGGCAACGGGCGGGGCCGGAAACCGTGGGGGAGTGTCCGGCCCCGCCTTCTACAGCTCGAAGTCGATGTAGTCGATGTCGGTGAACTCCACCTCGAGGCCGGCGGCGCGCCGGCCGCGGTCGCGGAAGTAGATCTCCTGCAGGCCTTCGGCTGCGATCGCGCGCAGCTGCTGTTCGCCGGCGCCTTGGTCTTGGGCTTCAAAGAGGCGGGCCGCGTACTGGGGTGGGAGGGCTTGGGTGATCAGGCGCAGCCTGGCGTCGTCGGTGCTGCCGGGGGCGGCGGTGAAGCCGAAGCGGGCGCGGGTGTCGATGACGATGCCGCCCGTGGTGGCCGCAGCCTGCTTCGCCCTCGCGCGGACCTGCGGCTGCCACCGCTGGCGGACCTCGCGCTCTATCCGGGCGGCCAAGTCGGCGCGAGGCCGTTTGATCTGGTCCTTCACGTAGCGCTCCACGGTCCGCTGCGACACACCGAGCAACTCGGCAACCGCCTTGGTGCCCTTGAGCTGCTTGACCAGGTAACGCATCTGCGCCGGGGCCGACTTCGGGATCGGGCGAGTGAACGCGCCCTGCACGGCCTTGTCGAGACTGTCCCCGAGCATTCCCACCTGCGATGTACCGCCTGCATGACAGTGAGCTACCTGAGGAGGTACCACTCCGTGTCAGCCGCCCACACGCAAAACACCACCTCGTGTCAGCAGCCAGACATCGTCATAGGCCAGAGACCTGCGAGAACATCCATCTCCTGATCAACCGTCACTGCCATGAGCTCACTGACATGAAGCCGATACATCGCAGGTAGGCGTCTGGACCAAGAACCAGCGAACCGCCGGCAGGCTCGCCGACAGCATCGCGCAGCGCCGCGAAGCCGGGCTGCCCGCCGGCTCCACCACCGGCGCCCTGTCCGAGGAACGCCGCGATGCGCTGGAAGCCATCGACCCATCCTGGTGCCCCACCTGGCCCGTGACCTGGCAACGCTCCTACCGGCTGTGCCGGAAGCTGATCGAGGACGGTCAGCCGCTGCCGACCGTGCCGGGCCAGGTGAGCGTGCAGGGCGAGGACCTCGGGGCATGGGTCCAGACGCAGCGCCTGGACTGGGAGCAGCTGCTGCCCGCGCAGGCCTGGATGCTTCAGAACATGCTCCACCTCGGCCCCGCAGAACCCTCGGAGAGGCCGCCAGCGCCCCGTACGCAGGCCGACAAGTGGGCGGTGAACCTTCGGGCGGCCCGGCAGTTCCACGCCCGCGAGGGGAGCCTGCAGGTGCCTCGTAAGCACGTGGAGCAGCTCGCTGAGCCTGACGGAACCGTGACCGAGGTCAAGCTCGGCCAGTTCGTGGACAACGCCCGCCGCCGCGCCGAGAAGCTGACCGAGGACCGGCGGGCCGAACTCGACGCCCTCGGCATGCGCTGGTAGCCGCCGCACGATGACAAGCTGGGCCGGGCTCCCACGTAAGGGAGCCCGACCCGGCCGTTGCGCCCGCCGTGAGCAGCCCACTGACATCGGGCGGCACCAATCCCGCACTGCCGCTGACGCAAGGCGGCACACGGCCGTACAGCAGCACCATGACTTCCCGCGACGGGTAGCGGGCGCTGCACTGCCGAGTGCGGGGGGCCGGCCCAGGGCCCGCCCCCCGCACATGGTCGTGTGATCAGCTGGCGCCGAGCATCTGCCGCATCTGCGCGATCTCCACGGTCTGAGCCCTGACGATGTCACCCGCCATGGACATGGCGTCCGGGGATGCGCCCTTCTGCTGCTCCGTCTTCGCCATGTCGACGGCACCCTCATGGTGCTCGATCATCATGGTCAGGAACATGCGGTCGAAGTCCTTATCGAGGGCGCCATCCAGCTTGTCCATGTCCTCCTGGCCCATCATCCCGGGCATGGAGGCATGGTCGCCATGGTCCATGCCGCCCATGGCCGGCATGCCCTCCATGGCGTCGGGAACCTTTGCACCCCAGGCCTTCAGCCATCCGGACATCGTCTCGATCTCCGGGTCCTGTGCCTTCTCGATCTGCTCGGCCAGGGCCTTGACCTCGCTGGAGGCGCCGTGTGAAGCGGCCATACCAGCCATGGCGACGGCCTGACGGTGGTGGGGGATCATCTGCTGCGCGAAGGACACGTCGGCCTGGTTGTACTGGCCGACCGAGGCGGAGGACGATGCCGTCGCGGTGTTGCTGGAGGTGTTGTGCGCGGCTCCGGAGTGGTCGTTGCCACCCCCGCAGGCGGCGAGAACCACCGTGGCGGCCGCAGCAGTGACGACCAGGGAAGCACGACGGGCAAGGGAACGATTGGCGTGCATGGTTGAGGTAACTCCTGTGTTTGCTGAGATTGGGGGCATGCCGTCGTGCGGACCGGCGATCCACGCCCTGAGGGCGAGTGCCGTTCCGCGAGGTGCCTCTAGATCCGCAGGAGTTGGAGTTCCGCCAATGAGGGGGGAGCGCGTCCGCTGGCCGACTCCCTGGGGGCCGGGACCACGACGCGCTGCAGCCGGGCCGACGCCTCCAGAATCGACGACGTCAGGGCCGGTACCTCTACGGAGCCGGGGATCGCACCCGAGACGCACAATTGGTCCGCGTGGGCGCCGTGATGCCCTGCCGGATCGCCGGTGTCGTGACAGGCGTACGCATGACCGGGCTCGGCCGCCATCATGTGGTGCGCGGCGTGCGGGCCGATGCTGGAGACGGGTGTGGCGCTGCCGGCGGCCAGGCCATGCATGCCCAGCAGCCCGAGCACAACGGTGAGCACCAGCAACGCCGACAGCCGCAGCACCGGCTGCGGCTGAGACGAGGCGGACATCGCCCTGATGCGGCTCACCGCGTCATCGTAACCAGCGACCCGCGGTGACCGGGGACACTCTTGACGCCGCCGGGCGCCCCGTCCCGGCGGCCCGGCGGGGCGGCGCGCCACCGGCGCAGCGCCAGCGTCCCCCCAAGGCCGCCCCGCGACGGCCGAAGAGGCGGGCCCACCCGCGCAGGGACCAGCTGAACCCCTACCGCCCCCCACACAGGAGAAGTCAGACCGGCCGGCGCCCGTAAAACCGCCCGTGACCAGGGCAGACGCAGATCGGCCGCCGGACGGTGCGCAACGCCCTTCGCAACGCCCTTCGCAACGCCTGGCGCAACGGCCCTTGCAACGCCCGGCGCAACCCCCGCCGCAACGCCAAAAGGACGGCGCCCAGCCCGCGATGCCACCACCCTCAGCGCAGGCCCCGCCCCGGGCCCGGCGCCCGGGCCCGGGCGCCGGGCCAGCGGCGCGCCCTCGCCCCGGCCAGCGGCGGGGAAGCGTTCCCCACGAAACCAGCCCTCTCCATCCTGCAAGGGGCGGTTTCAGGGGGAAGTCAGAGCCACACGCCTCACTCACCACCGGGTCTGATCTGCGGCAACAGACCGGTGAGTCCCAGCAAAGCCGCAGGTGATGGCGCAGGTAATG
>NZ_JARAVK010000447.1:0-4194 GCF_033792765.1 Streptomyces sp. PA03-6a
TTTTTTTTTTTTTTTTTTTTTTTTTTTTTATGCCCGCGCCACTCCGCAGGTTTCCGCGGCCTTTTTCGTGGCCGGCGTAGGAGGTGATAAGAGGCCGGCCTTCGACGCGATGCTGCTGCACGCCGCCGTCGTCTTCGCCCGCACGGTCCCGGACACGGACCGGCCCGAGGAGGCCGCGCCGCTCCCCGCCCGCCGCCCGGCGCCGCTGCTGCGCCGCCGCGTCCTCGGCCCCGTGGGCCGTGAGTACGGGCTGAAGGTCGCGGTGTGCGTCACCGCCAGCGCGGCCGTGGCCCTGGCCCTGCGGGCGGACCACTGGTACTGGCTGCCGCTCACGGCGGCGTTCCTGGTGAAGCCGGACATCGGCCCGCTGTTCTCCCGGGTCGTCAACCGCTGCTTCGGTACGGCGCTCGGCGTGCTGGTCTTCGCCGCGGTGGCCGCGGTCGCCGGGGACGGGATCTGGTGGACCGCGGTCTGCGCCTCCGTGGCGGGCGCGCTGCTGCCGTTCGCGGCCCGCCACTTCGCGCTGCAGACCTCCGCCGTCACGATCATGGTGCTGGCGTTCGTCTGGGCCGGCGGCGACACCCAGGCCGCCCTGTCCCGCCTGCTGGACACCGCGATCGCCTGCGCGATCGTCGTCGTCGTGGGCCACCTCCCGCGGCTCGCCGACCCCACCGCGCGGGTCGGCCACCTGCTGGCCGTCGCACAGCGGCGCACCGGGGACTACCTCGACCACGTCCTGACCGTGCCCGCCGGCGAGCGGCCCGAGGAACGCAGGGTGCTGCGCCGGGGGGCCTACAGCGCCCTGGGCGAGGCCCGCGTCGCCGCCGAGACCCTCGCCGCCGAGCTGCCCTCGCGGCACGGCGGGAACGGCGACTGGTTCCGGGTGGTCGCCGCCTCCGAGCGGATCGTGGACGCGGCCACCGCCTGCGTCGTCCGAATGGAGCAAGGGGCCCCGCGTCCATCGCCCCGCGAGGGGGCGCAGGTGGCCGCCGCGCTCACGGCGGTCGCCGACACCCTGGACGGCAAGGCCCCCGCCGCGGGCCCTCCGGAGCTCCCCGCGGCCCCCGAGTGCGAGACGCTCGCCGACGTCGTCGCCGAGCTGCACTTCATCCGCGCCATCGTGGCGGGCCTGCCCGTGCCCGCGCGGGGCAGGCGTACCGCACGGCACCCCTTTGAGGCTGCCGCGACCGCCGTGACCGCCTCGACCGCCGAGGCCGCGGGCCGGGAGTCACAGGCGGACAATCGTCGCGATCAAGACGGGTGAGGGGCTAAGGTCGGGCCAGTCGGCGACACCGGGAGGTTGACGAGGTGGCCGTATTCCTGCTCGGGGTGGGGGCCGCTTGCTGTCTGGGGCTGGGCTTCGTACTCCAGCAGCTGGCCGCTCAGCGTGCCCCGCTGTCCGACTTCCTCTCCTTCAGGCTGCTGCTGGACCTCATGCGCATGCCGCAGTGGTTGCTCGGCGTCTTCCTGATGATCTGCGGCATGCTGCTCAGCGCCCTCGCGCTCACCAAGGGCGAGGTCTCGCTCGTCGAACCGCTGACCGCGACCAACCTGCTCTTCGCGATGGCGCTCTCCCGCCGCCTCACCGGCCAGAGACTCGGGTGGCACGGCTGGTCGGGCGTGGCGCTGCTGGCGCTCGGCGTGACGGCGTTCATCGTGGCCGGCCGGCCCTCGGGCGGCGGACCGCCCGCAGGGGCGCTGCGGCACTGGCTCGTGGTCGGCGTCGTCGTCGGCCTGGCGCTGCTCCTGGTGGGCTGCGCGCGGCGGCTGCGCCCGTCGCCCGAGGCCACGGTGCTGGCGCTCGCCGCGGGCCTGCTCTACGGCCTCCAGGACGCCCTGACCCGGATCTCCGGCCAGGTGGCCGAGGACGAGGGCGTCGGTGCGCTCCTCATGCACTGGCAGCCGTACGCCGTCGTCGCGATGGGCCTGACGGGGCTGATGCTCGTGCAGAGCGCCTTCGAGACGGCCCCGCTGCGCATGTCGCTGCCCGCGCTGACCGCCGCCCAGCCGCTCGCGGGGATCGCCTGCGGCGTCGGCTTCCTGGGCGACCGCGTGCGCGTCACGCCGGGCGCGCTGGCCTGGGAGGCGGCGGGGCTCGCGGCGATCGCCGTGGGCGTCGTGCTGCTGGGCCGGCATCCGGCGATGCCCTGCGCGCACGGCACGTCCCGGAAGGACGCGGCCGGCGTCGGCGGATCCGGCGAGGAACCCGTCAGGATCGTCCACTGACCCCGTGACCACTGACCCCGTGACCACTGACCCCGTGGCCACCGCGGTCGCCCGGCGCGCTCACCCCGTGAGCAGCCGGGCGACCGTCGCGATCGGCGGCCACGACCACTGACCGGCGCGTGCCACCAGGAAGTGCCGGCGCGTGCCGACCAGCGGGTCCAGCGGACGGGTCACCACGTCGTCGCGCTGCCGCTCCACCCCCGACTCGGCGAGCAGCGCCACACCGAGCCCCGCCCCGGTCAGCAGGTTCACCAGGTGCAGGCTGTCGACCCGGTGGACGATCCGCGGGGTGAAGCCGGCCATCGCGCACACCCGCTGCACCAGCTCGTCGTCGTCGCTGCCGCGGGAGTTGGTGATCCACCCGGCCCCGGACAGCCGGCTCAGCCCGGACAGCGGCACCGGCCCGCCCGGCCCCGGGTCGCCTGTGTGCCCGGACGGCAGCAGGAGCACCATCGGCTGGGTGGCGAACTGCCGGGCGCTGAGGCCGTCCGGCACCGGGCGCGGCACCAGGCTGTAGTCGTAGACGATGCCGAGGTCGACGTCCCCCGACAGCAGCAGCGCGAGGGTCTGCTCCGGCTCGTGCTCGTACAGCTGCACCTCGACGCGCGGGTGCTCCGCGCGGAGCCGGCCGAGCGCGGGCACGACCGTGGGCTCCACCGCGCTGACGAAGCTCGCCAGCCGTACACGGCCGGCCGGGCGGGACGCCCCGCGCAGCTCGGCCCGGGCCTCCTCGACCGCCGCGAGGATCCCCACGGCGTGCCCGACCAGGCGCTCGCCCGCCGGGGTGAGCCGCACCCGGCGGCCGACCGGGGTGAGCAGCCTGGTGCCGACCTCCTGCTCCAGGACGGCGAGGTGCTTGGAGACCGCGGAGGTGCCGTAGCCGGTGCGCTCGGCGACGGCGGCCATCGTGCCCAGGCGGCTCAGCTCGACCAGCAGGCGCAGCCGGCCGAGGTCGGGGAGCTGGTCGGACGCATCGATCATCCACCGATCGTAAACAATGCGTCCGCCAATGACGCGTGGACAGAAACAACGGGCGGCGTGTCCAATGGGGGCCGTGTCCGAGCCGCATACCTTTACGACCCGCCGCATACCTGGCGCCGTGCTGATCCTGGCCGCGATGACGGTGCTGCACACCGGAAGCGCCCTGACGACGGAACTCTTCGACGAGATCGGCCCGGCCGGCACGACGTGGCTGCGCGTCGGCTTCGCCGCGCTGCTGCTGCTCGCCTTCACCGGCCGGTCGCTGTGGCCCGCGCTCCGTGCCGCCCCGCGCCGGGACCTGGTGGCCGTCGTCCTGCTCGGCGCGGTCAGCGGCGGCATGATGCTGCTCTTCTCGGAAGCCGCCGACCGCATCCCCCTGGGCACCGCGACCGCGCTGGAGTTCCTCGGACCGCTCGCCGTCGCCGTCGCCTCCCTGAGGCAGCGCCGTGAACTCGCCTGGCTGCTGCTCGCGGCGGCGGGCGTCCTGTGCCTCACCTCCCCGTGGCAGAGCGGCGCCGACCTGGCTGGCGTCCTGTTCGGGGTCGCCTCCGGCGCGTGCTGGGCGCTGTACGTGATCGGCACCCAGCACGTCGGCAGCCGCTTCTCCGCGCAGCACGGCCTCGCCGTCTCCCTCGGCGTCGCCACGGTGTTCACCGCGCCGTTCGGGGCCCCGGGCGTGGTGGCGGGCGCCACGTGGTCGGTGCTCGCGGCGGTGGCGGGCATCGCCGTCCTGATGCCGCTGGTGCCCTTCCTGCTCGAGATGAAGGCCCTGCAGCGGATCGGCAAGACCGCCTACGGCACCCTCGCGGGCATGGAGCCTGCGGTCAGCCTCCTCGCCGCGATGCTGCTGGTCTCCCAGGTCCCGACCGCCCTCCAGGCGGCGGGTACGGCCCTGGTCGTGGTCGCCGGCATCGGCGCCGCCCGCGGCGAGAAGCGAGCGGCCGGCCGCTCCGGCCGCGAGGTCACCCGCAGCGAACCCCCCACCCC
>NZ_JARAVK010000448.1:0-4189 GCF_033792765.1 Streptomyces sp. PA03-6a
GGCGGGCCCGGTCACGGTGCTGGGGGAGTGGGTGGTCGCGAAGCTACCGTCCTGTACCTGGTTGGGTGGCTGCGGTCCTGGGGCAGCGTGAGCAGCAGGCTGGTGTGGCACAAAGCCGCCTGGATACAGGGGACTGGAATGGGTCACCCATCCTCCTCGGCCCGCAACGCTGTCGGCAGCGTCTGGCGGAACACTTGGGTCGTCGAAGGGAAGACCTGCCGTCTGCGGGGGAGCGCAGACGGCAGGGCTTGGCCGCCGGGTGCGGCGAATCTGCACAGACGTTCGCACCGGCTGTGGGCCATGTGGCTGCGCGGCCCGGATACGTGCCAAGGGGTTGGACGGGAGATTGCCCGACTGTCCCGCCGGGCGGGCGCGGGCGTGCCGTCCCGGCGCGCGGCCCGCCCCTTTTCCGCGGCTGAGCTTGTCCGCAACGCGCCCGGCGGCGCCACCGGACGCCCCAAGCGTGTGCGGGGGAGCGTCCTGAGCCACCAGGACCCGCATCACCAGCCCGTTGCGCCCGTAGGAGTACCCCGGCTCGGTGGAAGACCTCAGCCCAAGGCACCCATCTGCCGCCGCAGCGGTGGCACCCGGACGCGACCCGACTTTGCGCCCCGGCCATGATTTCGTGCGGTTGCGGCGGATGATCGGGCCGCCCCACACCTTGGTGGACGGCCGGTGCACCCCAGATCGGTCGCGACTTCCCCGGGCACCGGCCCAGTGGTAACGCCGAAGCAGAGACGCCGGTTTGGACATTGCCCTGTCCATGCGGGGCCGGGGCGGTTGCCCGGGGATACGGGCGAACAGTGCCAGAGGTGCGTGGTGGCTTGGTTCACCGGTGACGACAGCAGTTGTTCAGTGCTTCGGAAGGCACCCGGGCCGTAGCGTGTTCGATGTTACGAGAAGCGACAGCACCCGAGTACGCAGATGAGAATGCTGCCGCTCCATGCTCCAGCGGTGCGGATGGTCGGGATCGGTGGGGCAAGCCAAGACGTTGAGCTCGCCGGAGCGAGTCACGGTGACCTCGGTGGAGGTTGTGGACTGAAAGGCCGGCGCGTCTCGGTCCTATCGGCCGGCCGTCGGCGTGCTCGTCGGGTGCCACTCGCGGCGGAGGAGGCCGAAGACCCAGGAGTTGGAGACGTCGCCGTTGACGACGCAGTCCTCGCGGAGGGTGCCTTCGCGGACGAAGCCGAGTTTCTCCAGGACCCGGGCGGACGCCACGTTGCGGGTGTCGGTCTCGGCCTGGACGCGGTTCAGGTCCAGGGTGTCGAACGCCCACTGCAGGACGGCGTGCGCGGTCTCCGTGGCGTAGCCGTGGCCCCACGCGGCGGCGCCGAAGACGTAGCCAAGGGACGCGCTGCGGAAGTCCGGGTTCCATCTGGACAGGCCGCACCAGCCGATGAACGCGCCGTCGCAGACGCGGTCGACGGCCATCCGCGCTCCCGTGCCTTCCTCCTCGATCGTCCGGCAGGTCGCGATGAAGCGCTGGGCGCGGGCCGGTTCGGTCCACGGCGGGGAGTCCCAGTAACGCAGCACGTGGGTGCTGCTGTGCAGCGCGTAGAGCGGCGCCCCGTCGGCGTCGGTGAACGGCCGCAGTCGCAGGCGAGCGGTGTGCAGCTCGGGGGTGGGCAGTGTCATGTGGAGCATCCTGTCGCGTCACGCTCGCCCTCGACCATCCGTTTACCCGGACGGTCGGGGCCGCGTACGTCCCGGTGACGCCGAACGCGCCGCACGGGCGGCGAGTGCGCAGTCCCTCGCCGGCATGGCGAGTAGGCGGCGGCCGTGGCGCCCCCGGGGGACGTTGACCAGTCTCGTCCTGTACCGGACTCCGGACGGATGGAGGTACGCCGTTCACTTCACCAGGCCGATGCAGTGCTGGCACACCTGCTCCCGCGCGTCCAGCAGTACCTGCGGACTTCCGGTCAGATGCTCCGCGTACCGGCAATGCACCCGCCACCCCGTCCCTGTCGCGGGCACGTGCCACTTGCCGCCCCCGGCACGCCCCAACGGCACGGTGATTCGCCGCAGCCCTGCGACATCCAGCCCCGCGCGCACCAAGTCCTTCTCCCGCAGCACCGCAAGCCCGCCCCGGTCACGCCCTACGACCGCCCCTCACCCCTCGTCACCCGACCGTTCTCTTCCGTCACTGCGGCACAGCCGCAGCGACCGGCACGGCCGGATCCCGGCCGGTCCCTTTGGCGGGAGGCGGGGTCTCAACGCGAGGACGGGCAGTGCTCGCCCGTCCTTGCGGTTCGGGCTCATCGATCGACCCCTCCGGCAGCCCTAGCCAGGGTCGGTAGCGTCACCGGAGGCCACCACAACGGTGCCGTGGGTCTTGGTGACGTTCTGAGTCCTTCACTGATCCATTCAAGCTCCTGGGCATCCTGCGGCCGGTACCCGGCAAGATCACCACGATGGAGAATCGGCCCTGCCTGCCGGGCGCTGGGCGCGGGTGTGTCGGCCGGATCGCCTGTCGGTTGCTTGCGGTGCGGGAATGCGAGGTCAGCGCCTTGCTGATGGCGCCTGCCGGGCTGCCCTGCCAAACCTCTTATTTTTGTGGTCAATTTCCCTAAAATAGGCTCATGGCGGGGGTGGAACTGGCGATCGGTGTTGTTGGCCTGATCATTGCGGTGGTGTCGGCGTATTTCGGCTATGTCGGGGTGAGGGGCCGGATCCGGCGGCGGCGTGGTGGCGAGGGGGGTCGGCTGGTGGCGGCTGAGGGCGGGGATGCCTACGAGGTGTTCGTGTCGTATGCCGCGCCGGACGTGGAGGAGGCGGAGCGGCTGGCGGGGTGCCTGCAAGGGGCCGGTATTCGGGTGTTTCTGGTGCGCTGGGTGGAGCCGGGGCTGGTGTCGTATCTGGAGTCCGAGCGGGCTTTGGCGGGTGCGACGTTCGGGGTGCTGCTGTTCAGTGATGCCACCATGGCCGACCTGCGGATCAGGGACGAGTACGCGGCGCTTCTGCAGCGGGTGCACGGCGGTGGGTTCCGGTTCGTGCCGGCCCGGACCGGGGATGTGGCGTTGCCGCAGTTCGCCGCGATCCGTGAGCCGCTGGATCTGAGTGAGCCCGGTGGGCCGCGTTATGACGCTGATGTTTCCCGTTTGGTGGGGATTGTGCGCAGGCAGCGGTCGCGGACGGGTGCGTGAGCGGATGCCGATGGCGATGGTGACCCGGCCGTGGCAGTTGCCGGGCAGCACCGAGGTGCGGGAATTGCACCAGGGGCGGTGCGGGCGGACGGTGCTGGCGCGGGTGGACGGTGAGGGCGGCGGCCTGGTGGTCGTGCGGTATGTGCCGGCCCGGCTGCTGATCCATCGGCAGCGTGGCGAGGCGTTCCGGGCGGACGTCGGGCGCCTTGCCGGGATTGATGTGCCTGAGGTGGTGCGGCTGCGCCGGTATGTTCAGGCCAAGGGGCTGGTGTCCGCGTACAGCCGGTCTGTCGGGGCGGTTGGTGGCGCGCTGGTGAGCGACGCGGTCGCGGGCGTGGCTCTGTCGCGGGTGCTGGAGGCGCACGGGAGGTTGCGTGCTCCGGCTGCGCTGGTGGTGTTCCATCGCATGCTGTGGGCGCTGGCCGCTGCGAGTGGCCATGGGCTGGTCCACGGGGATCTACGGCCGGCCAAGGTGCTGGTCGGTGGTGCCGCGGCAGTGTCGGTGTCCGGTTTCGGGCTCGCCGCGCTGACGGAAGGCGCGCCGGGAGTGCGTGCGCCGGAGCTGTGGCGTGGCGACGGTGCCGCGACCGCGGCGGCCGACGTGTACGCGGCGGCCTGTGTGTTCCACACGTGCCTGACGGGTGACCTTCCTTTTCCCGCGGTCCAGTTGTTCAGTGTGATGGCGGGGCACACCACGGCACCGGTCCCGATGACGGCGATCCCCGGGCCGCTGCGCCCGCTGCTCGCCGACGGGCTGACGAAGAATCCCGCGCTGCGCCCCGACGCCGGGAGGCTGGCGATCGCGGTGGAGCGCGTGGCGGCCAGGGAACTGGGACCGAACTGGGACGCGCGCGGCACGGCTGTGCTGCGGAACCTGGCTGCGCCCTTGCTGGGAGAAACGCTCACGCCGGCGCCGGCTCTGTTGGCGGGCGCGGGACGCACCTCTCCTTCTCCTGCCCGTTCCGCTCCAGCGCCCCGGCCGACGCCCCGGCCCCAGCCGCGGCCGGGGCGCTGGAGCGGAACGGGCAGGAGAAGGAGAGGGGCGT
>NZ_JARAVK010000449.1:0-4187 GCF_033792765.1 Streptomyces sp. PA03-6a
GGGGAAGGGCCCGGGTTCGGCCGGTCCGTCCTCCTCGCCCGCGGCGGAGGGGCGGTACCGGTCCAGGGCCGGCAGGTCGGGCACCAGATGAGCGTGGGCCCGGCACACGGCCGCGGTCTCGGCGATCGACACCAGCGGGGTGCGGATGTGGGACCAGCCACCCGAGGCGTCGCCGGCCACCGCGACCCCCACCCGGTCCGGGGCGATGGCGGTCGCGGCGGCCATCGCCTCGGACGAGATGTCGCCCAGACCCACCTCGGCGGTCTGCTTGTTGACGCGGTGCACGACCCGACCGGAGAGCTGGGACCGGAGCGTCGCGGCGCCCTTGCCGAGCTCCACCCCGAAGCGCTGCCCGCAGATCTCCAGGTAGATGCCGACCGCACGGGCCCGCTGCGCCAGCCGGATCAGGTCCGCCACCATGCGGTCCCGGCGTTCCTCGCCCTTCTTCGTCGCGCTGAGGAACAGTTCGGCGACCTCGTCGACCAGCACCACGACGGGCACCGGCCGCACGTACGCGGGCAGCCCCCAGATGTCGGAGGCCACCTCCTCCTCCGGGGCGTCCAGCGCCGTGCGCTGGCACTCCTTGAGCACCGCGAACCGGTGCTCCATCTCGGCCACCAGCGCGTCCAGCAGCTCCGCCGCCTGCTCCCGGTCGGTCGCCAGGGCCGACAGCCGGGGCGCGTACGGGATCAGTTCCGCCCCGCCCTTGCAGTCGATCCCCACCAGGGCCACGGGCAACCGGGCCAGGTTCATGATCAGGTTGCGCTGGTACACCGACTTGCCCGACTGGTTCGCCCCGAGGGTGAGCGCGTGCGGGATCTCCCGGTAGTTCCGCACGAAGGCGGTCCCGTCGTCCCGCAGCGCCACCGGCACCACCATCGGGCCGGACGGCAGGCGGCGCGGCATCCGTACGTCGCGGAGCACGTCGTAGCCGGTCATCCGCAACTCGACCACCCCGGGGCCGAGCTCGACCACGTGCACCGCGTGCACGCCCCACGCGTGGCGCAACCGGTTGGACGCCGCGGCCACGTCGGCCGGCTCCAGCCCGCCCGGCAGCCGCAGCCGCACCCGCATGCCGGTCAGCGAGCCGCCCACCCGGCGGATCCTCGGCGGCACCGGCCGCACCTCCCTGCGCCCCGCCGCCCGCCCCGCCAACGCCCGGGCCCACGACGGCGGTACGGCCAGCCCGCACGCCGCCATCGTGGAACCGTAGGTCGACAGGAACCGCCCCCAGGCCAGCGGTAGCCCGAACAGCAGCCAGAACGCCACCGGGAACCGTCGACGGGCATAGGCCAGGCCACCGGCCGAGACCAGCAGCACACCCAGGAGCGCGACACCCGTCATGGTGATCAGCCCTTGCCGTTCGGGACGGCGGCCGGGACCGGCGCGGTGACCGCCCGCGCCACACGAGCAGATCCCATGCCCGGTTTGACCGTTAAGCGTATTCTCTCACCCCTACCCCCACCGCCCGGTCACCGACACCGGCGTTCCACCCAGGGGGCCGCGCCCCGCACCGCGAGGTCGCAGCCGCGGGTGCCGCAAGGCCGCTTAACGATCGACGGCCCTCCGGGACGGGCCGGGCCGACGGTCACCACACCCGGCGGGTGCCCCCGCGCCACGCGCGCCCGACCGGACGGAGCTTTCACACCTGCCGGTCACTGAGCGTCAACGTGCGGCACCTGTGATCGATGGCGGTCACGCAGCGCGGAGTAAAGCTCATGTCCGAAGTACAGCAGGGCAACCGCGCTCAGGGCGATGAGTCCGGGCGCGATGGCTTCGGGGCGCATGCTCTGCATCATCCGTCCGGCGCGGGTCCATGCGCGGGCCTGAGGCTCGTACTCCATCGCGATCAGCCACCACACGGCCGACACCATGCAGGTCAGGGAAAGCAACAGCCCGGACCAGTGGGCGACCCACCACCGCCTCGTACGCGTGCCAGCCAAAATGCCACCGTCTCCTCGACGAACGAACCGGAGCCGGGCGAGCCTATGTTCGCCAGGTGCCTTGTGTGAAGCTCGGGGGCTCGGTCGGCGAAGACCGGGAGGACGAGGGAGCACGGTGCCGTCGCGCACGAAGAAGGGGCGCCCCCGTGTCTTGGGGCACCCCTTCCGTTCAGCACCTCGGATGTGAACCGACGGCGACATCGCTGCCACGACGTTTCTCCATACCTTCCCCCGGCGTGTAGGCGACCGATAAGGCCTCCTGCCAGGGATGACGTTGCCTGTCGCGCCTTCGGTCCCTGCGCGGGAGTTCACACCGCTGCCTCCCGGCAAGGCGGCAGCGAGTTCCCCTGCCGGGGAGACGCAACCCGCAGCCTCACGCCTCCAAACTGCGGACCTGCCCACCGGAGCGTCGCCACGTTTGTGCATGCTGTCGGGCATGACTGGACCCGGTCCTGAGCACGTGAAGGTGCACTTTCGCCTGGAGATCGAGGACCACTGGCCCCCGGCCGGGGTGGGGAGCCTCTGGGCCATCGACCGCGGTGACGGGAAAGCCGAGCTGGCGAACACGCCCTTCTTCATCCGAGGTGTCGCCCTCGGTGACATCGTTGAGACGTCCGTTGACGACGAGGGTGTCAGGTGGGCAGGCAAGGTGGTCCAGCCCTCGGACAACTGCACCATCCGCTTGATCGTGCTGCGCGACAGCGGCTCGGCGGCGGCCGGACAGAGCGTGCTCGACGTCTTCCACGAGTTGGGCGCCGACGGCGAGGGCATCGAGCAGTTCCGCATGGTCTCCCTCGACATCCCGCTGGAGGCGAATCTCGGCAGGATCAAGCGTCTCCTTCAACACGGCGTCGATCAGGAGTGGTGGCACGTGGAGGAAGGCTGCATCACGGACGCTTGGCGGACCACCGAGGCCGGCTGACGCCTCAGGGCTGCCGTGCCCCGGCGCGCGGTCGGGCGGCTGCCCAGGCGGAAGTACGACGCCTCCGCGCACGAAGAAGGGGCGCCCCCGTGTCTTGGGGCACCCCTTCTGTCCAGCGCCTTCGCCGGCCTACTGCGGAGAGTGTGGGATTTGAACCCACGGTGACATCGCTGCCACGACGGTTTTCAAGACCGTTCCCTTAGGCCGCTCGGGCAACTCTCCCCGCGCCGCGGGGTCCGGCTGGAGGGCCGGGCGGCGCGGGGACAGCCTAACGGGTCGGCTCAGCTGCTGCTGTCGCCCTTGCGTTCGCCGAGAGTGAGGGTGGCGGTGCGGGTCTGGCCGTCACGGGTGTACGTGAGGTTGACCTTCTCGCCGGGCTCGTGCTGCCAGATCTCGCCGATGAGGGTGGGGCTGGAGTCGACCACGGTGTCGTCGAACTTGGTGATGACGTCGCCGGAGCGCAGGCCCGCCTGGTCGGCGGGGCCGCCGGAGGTGACGGCGTCGGCGCCGGTGGCGATCTTGGCGCCCTCGCCGCTGTAGCTGGAGTCGACGTGGACGCCGATGACGGCGTAGACGGGCTCGCCGTCCTTGATCAGGTCCTCGGCGACGCGGCGGGCCTGGTCGATCGGGATGGCGAAGCCCAGGCCCACGCTGCCGGACTGGGAGGTGCCGTCGCTGCCGGTGGACTGGATCGCGGAGTTGATGCCGATGACCGCGCCCTCGGAGTTCAGGAGGGGGCCGCCGGAGTTGCCGGGGTTGATCGAGGCATCGGTCTGTATGGCGCTCATGTAGGAGGCGTTGGACCCCTCCCCGTCGCTGGAGGCGATGGGGCGGTGCAGGGCGCTGACGATGCCGGTGGTGACGGTGCCGGAGAGCCCGAAGGGGGCGCCGATGGCGATGGTGGAGTCGCCGACGGCCACCTTGTCGGAGTCGCCGACGGCGAGCGGAGTGAGCTTGTCGGGGGTGACCCCCTTGAGCTTGACGACGGCGACGTCGTAGCCCTGGGCGCGGCCGACGACCTCGGCCTCGTACTTCTTGCCGTCGGAGAACGTGGCGGTGAGCTTGCCGCCGTCGGCGGCGGGGGCCACGACGTGGTTGTTGGTGAGGATGTGGCCTTCCTTGTCGTAGACGAAGCCGGTGCCGGTGCCGCTCTCCTGGCGGCCGGTGGCCTCGATCGTGACGACACTGGGGAGGGCCTGCTTGGCGATGCCCGCGACCGAGTCGGCGGCGCGGCTGAGGTCCTTGGGGTTGCCGACCGAGGAGACGGTGGTCGAGGAGGAGCTGTCGTTGCGGTCCGCGGCCCAGAAGCCGACCCCGCCGCC
>NZ_JARAVK010000044.1:0-47444 GCF_033792765.1 Streptomyces sp. PA03-6a
CCCCAACAACGCCTAACCCCCGAACCCCCGCAAACAACACGCAGGACTGGAGTACAGCCGTGGAATACCGTTTGCTGGGACGCTCAGGGCTGCGAGTGTCGGCCTTGTCTCTGGGCACCATGACCTTCGGAGGCAAAGACGTCTTCGGCAACGTCGGCAACACCGACGTTGCCGGTGCAAAGAGGCAGATCGACATGAGCCTCGACGCCGGTGTGAACCTGATCGACACCGCCGACATGTACTCCGGCGGAGCCTCCGAGGAGATTCTCGGACAAGCCCTCGCCGGCAGGCGTGACAGAGTCCTGATCTCGTCCAAGGTACGACTGCCGATGGGCGACGGACCGAATGACGAGGGCCTGTCCCGGCATCACATCCTCCATCAGGCCGAGGCAAGCCTGCGAAGGCTCGGCACGGACCACCTGGACATTTACCACGTGCACCAGTGGGACGGCCTGACCCCTCTAGAGGAAACCATGCACGCGCTTGACAGCCTCGTGCGCTCTGGGAAGGTCCGGTACCTGGGCGTCTCGAACTATTCGGGCTGGCAGTTGATGAAGGCGCTGTGCACGGCCGACGCGCACGGGTACCAACGGTTCATCAGCAATCAGATCTACTACTCGTTGGAGTGCCGGGACGCGGAGTACGAACTTGTGCCCGTGTCCCTTGACCAAGGCCTCGGCATTCTCGTCTGGAGCCCGCTGGCCGGCGGCTTGCTGACGGGCAAGTACCGACGTGACCAGCAACCGGCCGACGGCCGTCACTTGACCGAATGGTCCGAGCCTCCCGTGCGCGACGAGCACAAGCTCTACGACACCATTGAGACCATCGTGGACATCGCCTCCGTGCACGGCACCTCACCAGCCCAGGTCGCCCTGGCTTACCTGCTGGCCAAACCGGGCGTGACGTCGCTGGTCGTCGGAGCCCGCAAGAACGAGCAACTGGCAGACAACCTCGGCGCGATCAATCTGCATCTGGCCCAAGAGGACATCGACCGGCTCGACAAGGTAAGTGCGCCACACCTGATCTACCCCCATTGGCACCAGGCCAACTTGGTCTCCTCCCGTTTCAGCGAACCGGACATGGCGCTGCACCGTCCGGCCAGGTGAGACCCTGGGTTCGTGGGGTCGCTTCGCGACGCCAGCGGATCAGCGACGCGTAGGCGCGAGTGCAGACGGACGTCCTGTGCCGGGCACCCGGGGACCGTTGCCCCGGGTGCCCGCCACATTCCTGTGCGCCTTCCCGATCAACCACTACCGCACGGTGTCGTTACCTACTACCCGGGTGCAGGTAGGCACTGTTGATCGTCTGCCGCACACCATTGCCCGTTGCATCCGTCGCAGTGACCCGCAGTGTCACGTAGGCGTCGCCACGTATCCGCGACGGCCGTTCGACGGTTGCGGTGACGTGCTTATCGCCACGGCGGTCAGTGCGAGCGGTTGTCCAGGTCTTCCCGTTGTCGTACGAGGCCTCGACGTTGACCGTCACGCCCCTCGGGGCAGCCAGGCCGTCGGGCATGCGGACGTCAATACCGAGAGAGTGCGTGCGCTGCGGGCCCACGGCGTTGCGCTGGTCCACCGCCACCGAATAGTCGACCTGGAGCAGCGGAAGCAGGGTCTCGCGCGTTGCGGTATCCGAACGGAACGTCCAGGACGTTTCGGTGCTGGTGCTGAACTGCCAGTCGTCGGAGTTACGCGCAGTGCTCAGGTCCAACCGGTAACCGGCTTCGCCCGAAGGCACCTCGAAGTCGCCCCACGCCCCGTTGTCGGATTCCGCGAGGCGATGACCGTTCCTGAACAGTTCCGCGTGGGCCACGTCGTCTGCGCTGGCCGACCGGGTGCCGATGCCGCCGGACGCGTCATGCTCGGCGAAGGACCAGTGGCCGGCACCGGAGTCAGTGAACTCCGGAATGTGGAAGGACATGGTGTCGCCGTTGCGTGCCGAGGCGGGCCAGCCCGCCAGACCGCGCGGGATCGACGGCCGCACGGGAGCTGCGAACCACTGTTCAGTGGAGTGCTGTCCAGGCCGGTAGGTGTGTGTTGCGTCCTGCATGCCGGCAGATAGTGCAATGTCGCGGTAAGGAACGACGTTGTGGTGCACAGTGTGCCTCCACAGCGTGTCCCCAGCCGACACATATTCGACGCGGTCCTGCCCCATCGGCACGTAGCGGCTGTGGTGCATGTCCAACACGATGAGGCTCGGCTGCGACGGCCGCCAGCCGAAGCGCTGCTCGCTGCCCCATGCGGCGGCACCGGTACGCGTGTAGGTGCTGTTCACCACCGCGCTGTTCCGGTCGGAGACCGTGTACACCACGCGCTCGGGTACGCGTCCCTTGGAAACCTGCATCACGTCATACAGGTAGGGGCTGCGCACTGTTCCGGTGAACTCGACCGTGATGGTGCGCTTCCTGGCTCGCTCCAGCAGGTCGGTCCCTTCCGCCGTCCCGGCACGCACGACGGGCAGAGGCAGCCTCTCACCTTCCGGAACCCACACAGTCCAGGGATAGAAGGACTCGGGCATAACGAACATCAGAGCCGTGGCGCCCGCGTCCGCGGCAGCCTGCGCCAGTTCCTGCTCCTTACCGAAGTTGAAGCGAATGACGGCGAGCTTTCCGCGCACGCGGGCAGCCTTCAGCTCGGCTGCCGTACCCGCACCGGCGTCCACTGCGGTCAGGCGGACACCCTTGTCATCGAAGACCGGGGAAGCCGGCACGTAGTACGGGGTGAAGGCCGCTGCAGCACCCGAGGCCTTCGCCCGGAGTTGCGGTGCCGTCATCTGCCAGCGCGAGGCGAACTCGAATTCACCATCGGTGACCTCAGCCGTGGGGCTGACGTAGATGCGCTTGAAGACGTCGAAGGCCATCACGCCCTGGCTGAGGCCCCTACCGTCGATGCTGCGGTACATGCTGTAACTGAGAGGGCCATGCTGCTCGGCAGGCTTGGGCGTGCGTATCTCCACCTTGGTGACCCGAGAGGCGTCGAGCGTCACCGTCATGTCCCTGGTCACCTTCACCTGCGGATTGACGACCTCGACCAGTTCCTGCCCGTCGGCAGCTCGCTCCTGCATGGGGAGGTTCAGCTGGTAGGTACCCTCCTCAACCTCTGCCACCGCGGGTTCCAAGCTGGTGTATGTGGCGTATCCGTCAGCACCCCAGATTGTCGGGAGGGCCGGCATGACCTTGCCATCACGGTCGCGGGAGACCACCGTGAGCCGGTGCAGTGGGGCCCGCACCACAAGAGAAGCCGTGGTGTGGGCAAGCACCTTTCCGTCCGCACCAGTGGCGGTGATGTAGCCGTAGTAGTTGCCACGAGTTGCGTCCGCGGCATCCGTGCGCAGCGGCACATCAGCGGCAGCACCGGGGGCCAGATGCACACTGGTCGAATGGGGTGCGATGACGCTGCCGGGCAGCGCACGCCCCGTCTCCGTGGCCAGGGCGACAGACAACTTCAGGTCGAGGGGCTTGTCACTGGTGTTGGTGTAGCGCAGGGTCGCCGCCTGCGGCAGACCGCCAGTGCCGCCCGTCTGCAGGGCAGGCAGGCTGACAGTCCCGGTGGCCGTGAGCGGGCCGCCGGCCGTGGCCAGGTCGATGCGGCCGCCGCCCTGCTCGGTCACCTTGGTGCCGGGCACAGTGTGGGCGGTACTGATGAGCGCGTCCTTGAGCTGCTGCGCGCCCCAGTCCTGGTGCTGCTGCGCCAGCAGTGCGGCGGCACCGGCGACGTGCGGGGTGGCCATGGACGTGCCGGAGGCTGAGGTGTAGTTGGCGTCGATCGGGGTGCCCATGGTGGTGCCCGCGGCGCGGGCAGCGACGATGCCGACGCCCGGTGCGGTGACGTCGGGCTTGACCGCCTGGTCGCCGAAGCGGGGGCCGCGGCTGGAGAAGTCGGCGAGGGAGTCGTCCCGGTCGACGGCGCCGACGGTCAGCGCCGCGTCGGCCGCGCCCGGCGAACCGACGGTGGACGGCCCCGGGCCGGCGTTGCCCGCGGCCACGACGAAGAGCGCATTCGAGGAGGCGGTCAAGGCGTTGACAGCCTGGCTCATCGGGTCGGTGCCGTCGGTCTCCATGTCTGCGCCGAGGCTCATGTTGACGATCTTGGCGTGCTCGGCAACGGCCCACTCCATGCCGTCGATGACCTGGGACTCGGAGCCGGAGCCGTCGTCGCCGAGCACCTTGCCGATCAGCAGGTCGGCCTTGGGCGCCACGCCCCGCCGGGTGCCTGATGAGGCTGCGCCGGTGCCGCCGACGGTGGCGGCGACATGGGTGCCGTGGCCGAAGTGGTCTTCTGTATTCGCGCTGCCGGAGAAGTCCTTTGACTCGGTAATCCGGCCGGCCAGGTCCGGGTGGTGGGAGTCCGCACCGGTGTCCAGCACGGCCACCTTGACGCCCTGGCCCTCGTACCCGGCTTTCCAGGCGGTGGGGGCGTTGATCTGCGCCGTGCTCCGGTCGAGTACCGGAGCCACCTTGCCGTCCAGCCAGATTCGGGGGGTCGCGGCGACGCGGGCAGCGGCCTTGGCGTCGCCTCGGTTCAGCGTCTTCCAGAAGGCGCCGAGGTCGTCGTCCGCCACCTGCAGCGATCGCGCGCCGATGCTGTCCAGCCGGCGTTCGGGGGCCGAAGTCGCGTTGAATGCGGCGATCCGATCTGCAACGGCAGCCGCTGCTTCCGCGCTCTTCGCGGTCACCTTGGCACTGTCCGACCGCGGGGCTGCCGAGACGATCAACGGCAGCGACGATGCCCGGTCCTCGTCGTACCCCTGGGCGATAAGGTCGGTGACCTCGAAGAGGCGACGGTCCAGCGTCCCGCCTGCGACCAAGTCCGCGGCGTCCGAGGGCAGCACGGTCAGCGGGCCGCCGTCTTCCTCGAATGTGCGAAAGACGATGCTCTCACGGCCCGGACCGGGCTCCACAGACGCGGTACGACGGCCGTCGGTGCCAGGTGTCACCGTCACCCGGTCGCCGGTTATAAGTCGCACGCTGGCAGAGCGGCTTCCCGGCGCGGCGACAGGATTGGCCGCGCTCTCCTCAGACGGCCGGGCGAAGGCGGACGGTACGCCCCCGGCAGTCAGCAGCAATCCCGTCGATATCGCCGCCGTCAGGCGGATCCATGCCATCAGCCAAGCACCCTTTTTGGTATGGCTGGACATCGCCTGCCGATGGCTCGATCGATCCATCACCAGCAGATGCCACAGCTTTGATGAAGCGCACTGCACCGCGAACTCGTTCTCATAAGAGATGAACCGCAACAGGATCCATGAGCGACTCACGGAGGGCAGGCGGGCCACAATTCACGTCGAAGAAGGCGTGTGGGCGGTCCGAGCAGATCACACTCGGCATCGGGCTCCATCGAAATGAGCCGCAACCTACCGGACACTCGACCCGCGTGCCAGAATCCTCACTACGCTGTGCCGGTGAGTAACAGATCGCCATTCCGGCCGGGGCCTTGAAGTGGCCAAAGCAAATAGGATCTCACTTACCGGACTCGCGATCTCCGTCGGCATGGCTCTGACCTATACCGGACCTTGCAAACTCACACACGGCTCCTGCGGCGCATGTGCTGACGAACCAGGCGACCCGCTGAAACACACCTGGGGGTAGGGATCTGGGCGGATCGCTGGAAGCCTGACCGATCCTAGAGAGCACTTGCGCACGCGGATAGACCACCGAGGTCACTCAGTTGTAGATCAGCGACAGCCAACAGGACTGACATCCCGCACTGTCGGCGGGTGTGCTGCTGCCCACACCTCTGCGACTTGTGTCTCTGATCGCCAGGTGGCGAACGCAATCCGCAACAGTCTTCTCGGCCTGACGGCGCCCCGCGTCAACACACCTGGCGTCTCAGATCCGCTCGCAAAGTCAACCCAGGTCGGGCGAGGCGCGAAACGCCCCCAGCGTTCACGCCTCGTCGCCATTCCCCCCGACGAGATATGCCGGAGAGGCAGCAATCTCACGCCAAAAATCAATGATCATACGCTCAAACCGCAACCCCACCTCCACGGTTGCCCGCTGGGGCGAGCCTGCTGGCAGAGTTCCGGAGGCAACCAACCGCTCGTACTCCTCCAGTCGGCCCTCGTGAGCCCGGATCTGCTCGGCTGCGAGCCCGCTGATCGCTTCAACCGTGTCGGCGGTGTCAGTCGCATCCTTACCACACGTCTGGGGCTGAAAGTAAAGCCTCAGCAATCCCTCGTCGTGGATCTCGGTGGTCGCCTGCGTCGGGGCAGCAAGCCACCGGCACAGCTCCTGTCGCCCCTCCTCGGTCAGTGACAAGGTGCGCCGATGACGGCCCCCAACCTCTTGATGCTCAGCGACCAGCCCGCGCCGCGCCAGCCGTCCCGCCTCCGCATACAGCTGCGAGCGGGGGAAACCCCAGAAGTATCCAATGCTCTGACGGATCCTCTGATCAAGCTGGTAGGCGGTCGATCCGCCGTGCCGGCTCAGCAGGCCGAGGACGACATAGGCACTGACCGGCAGTGCGGTGGGCATCGCTGTCTCCCGATTCAGACCAACCATCTAAAAACTAATATTCCCGCATAAACGTCCACACCGTACCATGGAATTTGACGGTGCAAGGGAATCAACGCGACTACCGCAAGTTATCCGGCCCGAGGGACGCCCTATTGGACGCACAACCATGGCCGTCCGCCACCCCCTAGAAATGCAGTGGAGTCCAGCGCCAGTCCGTCATGCCGAGCAATTGACGGCACTTCTGCACGCAGTTCATCGGCAGTCCCGGACTGATCCTCCCTGCAAGGCACTACACCTACTCAGCGCCTACAACCTCACCGTCTGGTGCGATCTGGCAGACAGGCTCGGTCCAAGTACATCGGCCGGATCGTGGCAGGGTGACACCGACAGCACGCATTCCTCGTGCTCCCGGCACGGCGGCAACGACGACCTCCACGACGATGCGGACTACCCGATCTCGTCGTCGGCGATCCAGTTGCCGTGGAAGCCGAAGGGCACGCGACGCGGCAGGTGGACCCGGGCCACCGGGGCGGCGGCAATGTCGGCCGCGTCGAGCACGACCAGTTCCGCCCGGTTCACGCCCTCGTCGTGGACGACGGAGAGGATCCAGCCGTCGTCCTCGCCCGCGGCGTCCGCTCGTGGCACAAAGGCGGGCTCCATGGTGACCCGGCCCGGCCCGTAGTCATGGGTCGCGGCTTCCCCGGTGTGGGTGTCGACCTTGACCAGCGGTCCCGCGCCGAATCCCTCGGTGCGGCTGCGCTCCACGTCGTCGGTGATCATCAGTGCGTGGGCACCGAATCCGGCGAACCATCCGTAGCGGTGCGGACGGCCGGTCAACGCACGGTCGATGCGCGGGAACTCGACCCGGTAATGGCTGATCAGCTCCTCGTTGACGGTGCCCAGCGCGGGGTTCACCGTCCAGCGCACCAGCGTCGGCTCGGCGTCGCCCGGTCCCAGCACGTCCCGGGCGAACATCTCGTCGTAGCGGATGACGTCCATGGTCAGTGAGCCGTCGGCGTTGTCGTAGGCGTTGAGGACGTGGAAGACGAAGCAGAGTGGCGCCTCGACCCACCGCACCTGGCCGGCCGTGCCGCCGACGGGGAGGACTCCGACCCGCGGAGGGTGGCTGTCGTCCCAGGTGTAGGGCAGGTTGGAGACCGGTTCTCCGGCCCGCGCGCGGCGCTCGGCGGCGGCCACGGTGACCGGGAGGTCCAGCACCACGACGCGGGTCTCGGTCAGCGCCATGTCGTGGACCATGGGCCCGTCGGCGGCCTCGATGTCGGCGCAGTGCCTGGCCTCACCGTCCGCGCCGATCACGACATACCGGACGGCCCTGAAGCGCGGGTTGTAGGTCATGGCGTGCATGGCACCGGTCGCGGGATCGGTCTTCGGATGGGCGGTGAAGCCCCGGCTGAGGGCTCCGTCGCAGTCCCAGACGGCCATGCGGGCGAGGTCGGGGCAGATCTGCACCGGCGGCTTGCCGGCCTCCACGAGGGTGAGGATGCGTCCGGCGTGGCTCACGACGTTGGTGTTCGGCGAGCCGCGGTCGCTCGTGACGAACCGGCTGCGGTACCACTCGGCCTCGCCGTCGCGCAGCCGGATGCCGTGCACCAGCCCGGCTCCGGTGAACCAGTGGTGGGTGGCGGGGTCGGCGTCGCCGCGCGGGTTCGGCCCGATGCGCAGGTAGCGGCCGTTCAGATCACGCGGCAGCTCACCGGTGACGGACAGATCGGTGGTGCTCACCTCCTCCGCCAGGGGCGCGTAGTTGCCCTCGAGATACCGGTTCGCCGGATCCGCGCCGCTCATCGTGCCGCCTTCCCGTGGGGGTGGCTCAACACATGCCCCGACCGCAAGTGGTAGCTGGGGTAGTGGAGCCAGGTAAGTCGCCAGTACGCGAAAGCCCGTCAACGATCTTGGATTCGGCGCCCATGACGAGCTCGCAGGGACCGACACTGGTGAGGGGCCAAGCAACTGAGCAGCACTAAAGGCAGCACTGCTACTACAAAACCAAACTAACTCTAATGTACCTCTGCGCAGAATTGTCGTCACTCCGAAGCGGGTGCAAGCCCCTGCCATGACTGGCGGCCGGGACCCATGCCGTCCATTGCCTGGGCCCACGATCGGCCGGAACAGATCGCGCGCTGGCACCGGAGACGGATCAGTCGCCGTCAGCGACCGATCCCCGGCAGTCAGCCCGGTACGTCATAGGACCGGTTCCAGCCAGTTTCGGCAACGGCATAAACCTCCGGATCATCGCAAATTATTTCTTGTATCCGTCGCCCGATTTCTTCCATGGGCGTACTCATCGGCTGATCGGAAACCATTGGATGCGCTGCCGAAATCTGCAGGCTCACCATGAGAATCCAGGCATCCTGTCGAGTGAGGCTGAACGCGACCGGAGGCATATCCTGCCATCGCGCATATGCGCTGGTCATCAACTCCACGCCCGCCGCATCACGTTCACCCCGATCCGCGTCCACAACAGGCCTCCTCTGCACCTTGAATTAATGAAACTTTGAATTGACGGCTGCCGAATTCACTTCCGCGGTCGACAATCACGCCGAGGTTTCACGGTCAGGCTGGACGACGATGTGGTCGGGTTCGAGGTCAAGAAGGACACGGTTGCGGATGTCCAGTGCTGTGGTGAAGTCGCGCGGCAGTTGGAGGCGGCCGGTGCGGTCCACTGTGGCGAATTCGCGAGCATGGGTGGTGGTGTTGCCTTGATCGTCGGTGGTGGTGTGACGCAGGGTCTCGGACGCGGTGCGGCCGTCTCGAATGGCGACGGTGCGGTCCACCGCCTGGGCGACGGCCTGGTCGTGTGTGACGATGACGACGGTGGTGCCCAATTCCTGGTTGGCGCTGCGAAAGGCTGCAAACACCTGTTCGGCGGTGGCGGAGTCAAGTTGACCAGTGGGCTCGTCGGCCAGGAGCAACGCGGGCTGGTTGGCCAGGGCGACGGCAATGGCAGTGCGTTGCTGCTCACCGCCGGACATCTGCTGCGGGCGACTGTCGGCACGGTGGGCTACACCGACCAGATCCAGGAGTTCCCAAGCCCGGGCGCTGCGGTCCTTGCGGCTCTTGCCAGTGCCGGCCAGGCGCATGGGCAGGACGACGTTCTGCAGGGCGGTGAGGTACGGCAGGAGATTGCGGGACGTCTGCTGCCAGACGAAGCCCACGACTTCACGCTGATAGCGCAGGCGGGCACGGCCGTCCAGGGCGAGCAGGTCGTAGCTGGCTACGGAGGCGGCACCAGCAGTGGGCGTGTCCAGTCCTGCCAGGACATTGAGCAAAGTGGACTTACCTGATCCCGAGGCGCCGACCAAGGCCATGAGTTCACCACGTGCAACCAGGAGGTCCAGACCCTGCAGTGCCTGAACCTCGACGCCCTGGGCCGTGAAAATGCGCACCAAGCGGTCGCAGACGATAAGTGCGTCGTGTCCGTAAGCGGGGAGATCGCGGTTGGCCGCGACACGTCGTTCGAGTTCCGCCAGGGTCACTCCGCCTCCCTCAGGACTGCCGGCGGAGTTGCTAGGCGAGTTGGTCTTGTACGTCATGATCGGTCCCCGATCCGCAGTTCCGTTCCTTCGCCACGCCGCCCCGTGGCCCAGGCTTGTACCGCCAGGACCGCACAAGCCAGTGAGACGAGCGCGACCGATGGCAGGAGCAGGGACCCCAGGTCGGTGCGCAGTACCGCTGCCGAGATGTCGGTAGCGGGTGAGGTGGTCGTGAAGGCCAACGCCTTCAAGTCGATGCCTGGCCGCAGCAACCGGACGGTGGCCAAGCCGACGAGGATGCCACCGATCGCCCCGAGCACGATCTGTGGCAGCATCTCCAGGACCGCCAACGACTGCCGTTGACGGTTGGTCATGCCCATCGTGCGCAATCTGGCCAGCAGCGTCCTCCGCTGAGGGGCGTTGTGGAGCAGCGACAACAGAAGTCCCAAAGCACTGAACACAGCAGCAGCCGCGACCGCCGCCAGGTACAGCTTCCGCGCACCTGCCTGCAACGCAGTCGTACTTCCGTATGCATCCCGCTCCTCCAAACGGAGCAGGACCCGCGCCTCGGGCGCGGAATCGCGTACGGCCTCACGCAAAGCCATGCCGTCGATCTCGGCGCCGGTGACGAAAAGCGTTGTCGGCCGGGTTGCTGCTGCAGCCGCACGAGGATGCGCCCGACGTACTGATGCCTCAGAGATGATCAGGAACTCGCGACCCGCGATGGCCGGGGTCGCATCCACCGTGCCTGCAATCTGGACCTCGATCCCCGCCGTCACAGAGGTTTTGATGATCGTACGGTGGCCGAGCTCCCGAGCGATACGCGGTGAAGCAATGACGGGAGCCGGGCCCCGGCCGGGGTCGTCCAGCGCTGTCGCCTGGAACGACTCCCCCACGCGGGTGTATTCGGACAGGCGTGCGTAGCGTTCCGGGTCCACAACAGCGATGTCATATCTCGTGCCTGTCGCCATCACTGTCTGCCCGGTCTCCACACGTACCCCAAGCATGTCATGCACACCGCGAACGTGACGGACACGTGAATCCAGTCCCTTCGGCAGGGCGACGTACGACTGCACGCGCGCATCCGCACCGACCTTGACCACCGCCGCGTGGTCGCGCCCGTTCGCGACGCCCGCAAGGACGGAACCTCCGAAGGACGCCACAGCCAGGGCGATCAATACCGTCACCAGCGGCAATGCCGCAGTCGAGGGAGCGCGTCCCGCGCTCGCGATGCCGATCTGAAGAAGAGCGCCCTTCAAGCGCGTTGCAGGACGCCCCATGAGCCGTACAGGCAGCGGGTACACACGCAGGAGAACCAGCGCAGCGATCACCGCGACCAGGACCGGAGCCGCAGCCATGAGGAGGTCCGCACCACCGTCGGTCCCCCTGCGGCGCAACGAGAAGACCGCACCAGCCACGACGACGGCGACCGCCAATTCGGCCACGGTCCTGCGTCGCGACGGACGCGCCGCAACCAGATCCTCCCGCTGCTCGCGCCGAAGTCTGCGGGCGGCCGCGACGCCACGTAGCGGCAGCCCGACGCAGGACAAAATGGCCACGACCGCCGCCGCAAGTGCAGCGAATCCCCAGCGCTCGGTGGGCACCACAAGCAATGCCACTGTCAGTCCCAGAGCCGCTGACGGCAGCGCGACCACCGCGCTCTCGCCAAGTAGTTGGGCGCCCAGGCCCGGCAGGGCAATGCCCCGGGCGCGCAGCAGCTTCAACTCGGCGCGCCTACGGGCCACCTGGAGCCCGGCGGCCATCAGGAGCACGAGCACCGCGACTGTACCGACACCCACGGCAGCGACCAGAATGAGCGGTTGAACCGCAGCACGCTCACGAAGAAAGGGCGCCAACGACGCCCCCAGACCGTCCTCCTCCACAGTCAGGGCACGCTGCTGAGTCAAGGCCTGCAGCCTGGCAGAGCCAGGGCCGGCGTTGAGTGCGGAGATCTGGGCTTGGACCGCAGGGACGTCGCGCGCGGTGAGCCTGTCAATGGCGGCCGGATGGTGCCAGTACGCCACGGCGCCACTGTTAAGGCGGAGCAGGGCGCTCGTGGCACTCGGGGCGATCAGCGCTGTGAAATGCCAGTAGGCGACTACCTCTGGGTAAACGCTCGGCTTCACGATGCGAGCCGGCGCGCGCAGGGCCGGCTCTGCGTTCCAGTACGCGGCCTGCGGAGAGCGGGGGGTCACGATACCGGTGATCCGGATCGTCAGCTTCGAGCCGGCCACATCCATCAGATGGACCGCTGATCCGGTGTGCAGCCCCATGCGCTTGGCGGTGCGGTCGGTGACAACAGCCTCGACTGCCCCACTGTCCTTGTCACCGGACCGTGGCAGTCGCCCGGCTACCACCCGTACGTTCCGTTCAACGTTCGGCTGCGTGACCAGCGTCATCCGGGGATCAAGTTGCGGATGCTTTCCCAGCCTGGGCAAGCCGGGGTCCTTGGCCGGGATTTCGTCCCCGCTGCGCACCCCGTAAACCGTCTGGCCCCCGTCCAGCACCAACGGTGGACGAATGACTTGCTGGAAAGCTGCCTCGCGCTTGCCAAGGGCATCCGGCGTGAGCAATGCCTCGGCATTGTTGGGGGTCGACAGCCGCGACACCTTCTGTGACATCGTAACGCTGCGGGCCGCTACGGGTGCCTGACGCAACGTGTCACGCAGTGCGTCGTTCTCGTATCTATCCATAGCTCGGGGCAATGCAGCCGCCATGAACGCCGTCATCATCACAAGCGCGGCGGTTGCGGCCGTCCAGCCGGGCGCGGACAGCAATCGCGTACGGATCCACGAAACGTCACCGTTACCGCCGCCGCGAAGCCGAGGTTCGGCCATGTCATTCCCCTCCCTGACGGCGCAGCGCCTGCACCGGATCCGCAGAGCGCAACGCCATCAATCCCACGACCAGCAGTGGCGCGGCTGCAACGACGAGGAGCAGTGTGGCCAGCGAACCGATCGGGAATTCGACGAGAACCGCGGGGACGGGTGCGTCTGCCTTGGCCGTGAGCACAATCAGCGGGACCACCAGCCGGGTCAGCAGCCCACCGAGCACCGCCCCTACTCCCACTGCTACGAGCACCAGCAACCCCTGCTCGACTGCGACGACCCGCGCCAGCGCCCTGCGCGCAGCACCAAGTGCGCCCAGGAGTGCCATTTCCTGCGCGCGCTCGCGCATCGTGCTGGCCGCAGCAGCGGCAAAACCCACTGACGCCAGCACCGCCGCCGCCAAAGCCACTGCGAGCAGAGCCGACAGGGGCCCGGCGCCCAGTGGATCGCGCTGCAACTGCACCCGCACTTCGTCACGCACAAGCATGGAAGTGATGTCGCCACGTGCCCGCAGCGCAGCCGCCACTTGCGGCGCAGCACCCTGCGCGGTCGCGATCCACCACTCGCCCGGCTGCAGACCGGTTTGGTCGAGCCCCGCAAGGGCCCGGTTTACCGTGCGGAGGTCCACAAGCAGGGCCCCGCCGTCGGTGTCGGCAGACGCAGCAAAGGTAGTCGGTAGGGCACGTACCGCCGCGTTGACGCGTACATTCAGTTTCTCACCGCCGATGTCAACGTTCACGGCGTCGCCCACGTGAGCGTTGACCGCGCGCAGGAACGCATCAGTGGCCAGCGCAGGCACGGGGTCCTTCAGAGATGCGCCGACCTGGAGGCTGACCACGGCACCCCACGAACCGGGCGAACCGTAAGCCTGCAGGGGGTCCTCACCTGTGTCATACCGCACGGACAGAAGCCCGTCGCCCGCTGAACTTGGCGTCTCCACCTGCATTTCTCGCTGCTCGCTCCCTGTCTCCTCCTGCACGGCCGAGGCGCCAGTCAGGGACTTGGCGGACCACGGGGCGTCGTCGGTGACAGGCACCGCCTTGGTATTGCCGTCGGAGGTGACCGCAGTCAGCGCGGTGACCGTGAGCCGGTGCTCCTCAGCGTGCGGAGGCACGCGATAGCCAGCCTTTAGAGAGGTGAGGCGCAGTGGCCCGGCCGGCCCGGCACTCAATGCGGGCCCGGTCTCGGCGGCGAAGTCCGCCTCCAGTATGTGTTGCTCGCCGTCCGCGGGTACGTCTCCCAGTGCAAAGCCGTAGGGCGTGCCGTAGCGGTCGGTGAATGTGGCTGACATCCGGTCCGTTACGGTGCCCTTGATGTGCTTGCCATGCGGGCCCGAGGCTTGCAACCGCACGGCGACTCTCAACCGTGTAGTGTCCTTCGGCACCGTGAACCATCCGGCATCGCGGGCAGTAGCGTAGTCCGCAGGCCGTAGGGCCTTCTGCAGGTCCAAGGACCTGTCCCTCAGGTCTTTGCGGAACGACATTGTGTCGGCGGCAACTGCGCTGTCCATCGCCAGGACGCTCACCTCGCGGTCGCCCGGGAGAGGCGTCAGCGTACGGGCGACGGGGGTGATATGCCTGATCCCCGGCACGTGGTCGTACACGCCGCCCAGGCCAAAAGGGCTGGTGGAGGTGCCGGTGACTCGGACGTCGGAGCCCACGGCAAAGTCGGCTTGGTCGCTCTGAGAACGCGTCCAACTGGCGTTCTCACCGACTGCAAAGATGCCTATGGACGTGGCAAACACCAACAGGACCACCGGAGCGGTCCCTCGTCCGGGACGCCTGGCAAGCTGCCATCCGGTCAGGGCCATTGCCAACCCCCGGGCCCGCGCGGCTTGTCGCTCCCCGAGACGTGCAGCCAGCGGCAGCAGGCGCAGCGCGAGCACCGCGCCCGCCAACAGACACAGCGCGGGCGCAACGACCAGGATCGGATCCACTCCCAGGGCGCCTCCGGTACCGACGGTGAGCGTGCCTGCCCCAGCGCCCCTTCGGGAAAGCTGCCAGAAAGCAAGAACGGCGACGACCAGTAGGGCAAGCTCGGCACCGGTCCGCAGTGCGCCGGGAAGGGATCGTCGACCGACGCCAGCGCTGTGCTCACTCGAGTATGTTCCCGGGCGCCGCAACGACGGGCCCACAACAATAAGGGCGCACGCCGAGGAAGCTGCTGCGGACGCCCACCAGCCAGTGGAGGCGGACGGCTCCAATTGCACCTCTGCCCGCAACAGGGCACCGTGCCCGGCGA
The DNA here is from genome assembly GCF_033792765.1 of Streptomyces sp. PA03-6a. Lineage (NCBI taxonomy): Bacteria > Bacillati > Actinomycetota > Actinomycetes > Kitasatosporales > Streptomycetaceae > Streptomyces > Streptomyces sp. PA03-6a. Next base: position 15,018 of record NZ_JARAVK010000044.1, read on the forward strand.
GCAGGCGCACCAGAGGACCCGCCAGCAAAGGCGCCACCACCATGGCAGGTACCGCCAAGACAAGCGCCTCGGTCACGGCAAGCCAGACAACACGAGAACGGGAACCACCGCGGGCCCGCAGCCACGCGGTCTCACCCGACCGCTCCGTGGCCAGCAGCCCGGCGACCAGCAGCAGCGCGAGTGCCGCCAGTAGCCCCACCTGTATCGCGCCGACGAGGAGAGAAGAGCGGCTTACGAGGAGGCTTCGCTGCAGTTCGTCCAGAAGTTGCGGAAGCTCACTGGTGGCGACGACACCGCTGTCAGGCTTCAGATGGCCGAGCCGCTCCACAGCCTGACGGACGCTGCGACCGAGTTCGTCGATGCGAGCGGTCGTGACACTGGTCACATCAGGATGTCCCTGCCAGACCTGTTCGGCCATCGGGACATCGCCTGAAGTGAAAGCCGCTCGATCGACGAGCATGGGGCCGTAAGTGGTGAACGACAGCGTTCGCACACCACGACCACCAAGGGAATCCAGTCGCCAGTAGGAGGACAATGGTTCGACCGGCCGGTAGGTCCCTGTCAGCATCACCTTCAGAGTCCCGCCACCCAGCCGGTCCGCGAGGACGACCGAGTCACCGGGGCGCAGCTTCAGTGCGCTGGCGGCGGTCTCCGGGAGTGCCATCGGTATCGGGCCGTCCCCAAGCGGGGGGCCAGGCAGCGTTCCGGTGACCGGCGTCACCTGGGACAGGTCGAGCGTGGCAAGCAGGGTGAGGTTCGGGTCGTCGGTGTCCGGGGCGCCCGACTGACGAGGTACAGGCAGTGAGCTCTTTCAAAGTGGCCACCGATCGGATGACGTCTCAAACGACTGCTCTCCGCGGCACACTACAAGCGGCCCTGCTTGTGGCCCGGTCAACGTTCGCGACAGCGTCACCCGTTCGAGCCTCGGCTGAAAGGGCTCAGTGCATAGGCACCGGAGCGGATACTCGAAGCGACCGTCACCGGCAGCCCGGCATAGGAGCTGACGAGGGTCTTGCGAACGGCCGCGTCCAAGTCACGGCGGCCGCTGTCGTTCCCCTTGACGTCTGCGGTCACCTCTACGAGCGTCCGCCCGGACGACTGGTCCTGCAGCGCGCGCCGTAGTCCCGCGTCTCCGACCGACGCACCGAATGTGGCCAGAGCAGCCACGGTGCACGTCGCAAGGACGATGGACAACAGCGCCGCGCTGAGCAGCCATCGATGCGCACGAAGCCGCAACACAACGAACGTCGGCAACTGTCCCCAACTTCCGTCCTTCCGCAACTGCGAAAGGGATCCTCGCTCGCCGCCGCAGCTCAATCGAACACACGGTGATCATCTGATTCGGAGTGCACTTGCCAATGAATGCCAAAAAGCAATGAGCATCCACCCCAGTGGGTGCAGCTACATGCAATCCCGCGCAAGATCGGGTGTATAGAAGTGCAGCGACATGAAACTGAATGCACATGCCATGACATGTAAGCCTGAGCCTGAATTGTGCCCATCATCACGCCTACAAGCAGTAATCACGCCGTGGCTTCCCTACCCCTGCTCTGATTAAGGTGTGCGTCATGAGTGAGGGACTGCTGGAACGGCGTGAGGACCCGGCGGGCGAGGCCGCCGAGGCGATGGTGGTGGTCGAGGACCTGGTGCGCACCTTCGGCACCGGGGACACCGCGGTGCACGCCCTGGGCGGGGTGTCCTTCAGTGTGGCCCGCGGTGAACTGGTGGCGCTCAAGGGCCGCTCTGGCTCGGGCAAGACCACGCTGCTGAACATCATCGGCGGCCTGGACCGCGCCGACTCGGGCCGTGTCACCGTCGACGGCACCGCCCTGGGCGGCCTGGCCGAACGCGAACTGCTCGCCCTGCGCCGCGACCGCATGGGCTTCGTCTTCCAGTCCTTCGGCCTGCTGCCCATCCTCACCGCCGCCGAGAACGTCGGCGTCCCCCTGCGCCTGCGCAACACCCCCCGCCGCGAACGCGAAGAACGCGTCGCCCTCCTGCTCTCCCTCGTCGGCCTGCAGGGCCACGCCGGCCAGCGCCCCGGCGAGATGTCCGGCGGCCAGCAGCAACGCGTCGCCATCGCCCGCGCCCTCGCCAACCGCCCCGCCCTGATCATCGCCGACGAACCCACCGGCCAGCTCGACGCCGACACCGGCCGCGCCGTCATGGAACTCCTGCGCGCCGTCGTCCACAGCGAAGGCGTCACCGCCCTCGTCGCCACCCACGACCCCGGACTCATCGCCCTCGCCGACCGCGTCCTGGAACTCCGCGACGGCCACATCATCACCACCTGAGCCGCGGGGCCGTAAATCGAGCCGCTCCGCGCGACATTCAGCTCTTTGGGTCTACCGGAAACCGTCCAAAGGCTTCACGAGAGTCAAAGCCAAGGGCGCTGGGATCCCCAACACCCATCTGAGAGGGCGAGCAACACAAGCCCTTCGGTCCCGACCAGCTTTGGGACCACATCCCGTCGCCGCAACCAGGTGCCCCAAACACCGCTATCGCCGCAATGACGGTCCGAAGCAGGAGGACGCCCGGTTCCCGGTCCCTGCTCGAAAACCTGGATGGCGTTCCACCAAGCACCCTCAAACGCGGCGCGACGGCGGTACTCAACACGGTGAAGGGTTGCCTCCCGCGACAGCAACGCCGCAGCCGTAGGCGGCGGCGTCCCGGGACTGCTCTACGAGCTGCTCTGCACGTCATCCCGGACGGTACTGGCGGCCCGGACCAGCCTTTCACGAACGGCAGATCGGCCCCCGTCCACCAGGGGACGGGGGCCGATCAGGTCACTTCACGCGAGGCGCGGTCACTTCTTGGACGGACTGACCAGGAGCGTAACGGTGCTGCCGTCCCGGCCCTCGTGGAGGACCGTGATGCGGGTGTTGGTCGGGCTGACCTTCACGCTGCCCGTGGGGTTCTCCGAGGACCAGTACGAGTACTTGTCGTCGAAGACCGGGTTGCCGGGCAGGCTCGGGATCTTGGTGGCGACGCCGGCCTTGTGCAGGGTGACGGCGTCGGTGCGGCCCTTGGTGAACGTGGAGTCGTAGGCCTGCACGCGGTTGCGCATCAGCGTGCCGTCCTTCCACTTCAGCGCCTTGGGGTGGGCGTCGATCGGCAGGATCCGGCCGGCACCGGGGTGCGCGCTGACGTTGTTGTCGATCATCGAGGTGTCCCACAGCCAGATCAGCAGGCCGTTCTGGTACGCGTAGTGCTCGACCCAGCTGTCCTTGGGGGCGGTCCAGCCGAAGTTGTAGGGACCGACCTTCAGGGTCTTGTCGTACGAAACGTACTGCCGGTTCTCCGCGATGTAGTACTGTGCGTAGTCCTCGGAGAACGTGGAGCCCTTGACCGTGAAGCCGTTCGCGGTCCAGCCGTTGTCACCGGACTCGGCGCCGTCGCTGAACACGGTCGCGCCGTCGGCGGTCAGGGTGATCGCGTCGGCGAGGAAGCCCTTCTGCGCCACACCCAGGTCAGTCTGGTAGCGGAAGCGGAGCTTGACCGACTGGCCGGCGTAGGCGTCCAGCGGGAACACCATGTCCTGGTAGGAGGCGGCGGTGCCGGTCAGGGCGGGCTTGTCGCTGGCGTCGCGCGGGAGCGGGGCGCCGCCGATGGTGCCGTCGATCGCGGTCCAGGTGGCACCGCCGTCGGTGGACACCTCGGTGTAGAGGTAGTCGAAGTCCTCCTCGATGTCGTACCAGCCCTTGAGGGACAGGCTCGCCGAGGTCTTGCCGGTGAGGTCGACGTCGCGCGTGAGGGTGTTGCTCAGGTTGTCACCGCTGCCGCTCCACCACTGCTTCGCGCCCTCGGCCGGGGTGGCCAGCTCGGTGGCCACGGTCTTCTTCGGGAGGGTGACGACCAGGCCCTGCTTCTTCGCGGTGTTGTACTCCGCGACGCCCAGGGTGCTGACCGAGGTCCTGCCGGCCTTGGCGGTGGTGTAGTTCAGCCAGCCCAGCTGCAGCTTGTCCCAGGCGGTCATGTCGCCGGGCAGGTCGCCGATGGCGTCCTCGCCGGTGCCGAGCCAGGAACCGGACGACATCAGCGTCCAGAAACCCGTGGAGTTCTCGGCGGTGTTGGTGGTGTCGTAGTGGTCCGGCAGACCGAGGTCGTGGCCGAACTCGTGGGCGAAGACGCCGAGGCCGCCGTTCTCCGGCTGGACGGTGTAGTCGCCAACCCAGACGCCCGTGTCGCCGATCTGGCTGCCGCCGAGCAGGTTGCCCGCCGGGCCGGTGGCGCCGGCGTCGGAAACGAACGCGTACGAGCGGTGGGCCCAGATCGCGTCCTCGCCCTGGGCGCCGCCGCCGGCGGACTCGTCCTCACCGGCGTGCACGATCTGGAAGTGGTCGATGTAGCCGTCGGACTCGTTGAAGTTGCCGTCGCCGTCGTAGTCGTAGCGGTCCCACTGGTCGTACTCGGCCAGCTTCGCCTTGATCGTGGCGGCGCTGTCACCGGCGGCCTTGCGCGCGTCGACCCACTTGTTGGCGGCATCGGCCACCAACCGCCACACGGAAGCCGAACAAACATGATCACCGCAGGCGTTGTTGCCGTACCGGGCCTCGTTCCAGTCGACCTTGACCCAGTCGGCGACCTCGCCGGCGACGGAGTAGCGGCCGGAGGACTGCCTCTCGTAGTACTTGGCCACGGACTCCTTGTCCTTGGCCTTCGAGAAGTACAGGTCCTGGAAGTGCGACCGGTTGTAGTCGGCCTGCCACTCCGTGCTGTTGTCCTTGCTGCGGTCCGGCTTGGCTATCTGGTTGTGCGCGGGACCGGCGGTGCCGCCGTACGCGGGGTCGGTCTTGTCGCCGAACTCCGCGAGGATCACGAAGATCTTGTCGGTCTTCTCGCGCGCGAGCTCGACGTACTTGTTCTTGCCGAGCTTGACCACGTCCGAGGCACCGCGGTCCTCGACCTTGGACTTGCCGGAGATGACCTGCTCGATCGCCTGCTGGCGCTGGGCGGACTGGCGCTCGCTCAGCGGGCCCTTCAGATCGTGCTCGACGCGCTCCGCCTTCGCCGGGTCGTGCCGCACGACACGACCGGCCTGCGGGTCGGCCTGGGCTGCCGCGACGGGAAAGGCGGTGGCGCCTATTGAGGCGATCGCCACGGCCAGAGCGGCGGATCTGATGGTCCGTCGTTGGCTTATCACTCTGTTTTAACCTCCCTAAGGTGAAGCCATTGCACCGGAATCATGCACGAAAAGACAGATCTTGACTCGGTCATGACCGCCAAGTACGTTGAGCAGCGACCTGTCGCAAATGGCAGCCGTCATTGCCCTCAATCAGCGGGTGTGACGCCCACGACGATGTCACTCTCAATCCGGGCAAGGCGGAGTGTATGCGAAACCGCAAGGTTGCCTATAGCAAGGGGGACTCACCTTGCGGCCCTGCACGTCGGACATCGGCTTGGTGGGGATCCGACAGTATCGCCATCCGTAGCCCGCACACAGCAAGCCGCAAGGCCCAGCCATCTAGCCTGTGAACTGCGCATCTTGCGCACGCCGGTTGAGGGTCAACTCATGGACGGTCCGCCGGTTGTGATGATTGAACAGTGGTGCCAGCGCGAGGGACATCTGTGCCGCCACCAGACCGCTCAAGTCCAGGCATAAGGTCCAGGCATAAGGAAGAACATCCGTCATACGCTCCACCGCTGGCATGGAGTCATTCGTCGCCCATTTCCATGAAAGTCCGTCAGGATGTAGGCGAGGGGCAATAATGGCACTCACGTCCAAATGCCTGACATTGATGTTCAATTCTTTGACTCACGGTTAGTTCCGGCACGCCGACTTCGTGCCCTCGAGCCGTTCGCGTGTCCTTCAGACTACTGGCACGCCACTTATTCTCGAGCGGAGTGCCCTCCGGAGCCGGGTTACAAATCGGCTCAGTTGTGGGGTGCAGAGTGGGTTGCGATCCTCGCCACCCCGAGGAATCGCGATCATCGGCTACCGTCCGCGCAGGGGCGCGGTGTCGAGTGAGTTCCCGTCTCGCTGTGCGAAGCCGGAACGAGTCCTGGTCCTCCCCTGGAGGTCCATACCTACCGGACGGCTCGTGCTCCGGCATGCCTACAAACGTCGCAATCAGCGCCGTGAACAGGCTTGGCCAGCCGCTTGCTCACCGTCAGGTCATCCACCGCGGCCGATTGGATCCCTATGAAGGTCGACTGGTCTCCGGTGAGGGACCGTTCGCGACACGAACATGCGCCCGTACGACGCGACTCCTGGCATCATCCCGGTTCCTGTCGCTCCGGTCCTTATGCAACACGGAGCCCTACGCCTCCTGCTCGCGTTCTTCAGCTCGGGGCAGAAAGCGCGGGTTGTCGATCTTCGTCCCGTCGGACACGACGCCGAAGCGCCCCGGCCCCGGCCCCCAGACGATGCGCACCGCCAGCGCCGCATCCAGCCGCATCTCAGACGGGCCGGACCTCACCGCGAACGTCGCGAAGTACCGGCTCACACGCTCCTCAACCACGGCTCACCGGATTGGCGGGCACCACTCAGCATCGTCAAGCCGTACAGAACGGGCAGATCAGCCGGTCCGACCACGGCTGACGCCGACCATACAGATCTGTGCACACAAGTGAGGTCGGAACGGGGCAAGGATTCGCTTCACCACGGGGCCGAAGCCCGGCGCACTGCGAATAGACGCGGCGGGCGCAGCACCCTTCTGCGGCTGGTCTCGAGCCCGATGTGAAACACTAAGGTGTCACCCTCAGCGGTGCTGCTGTGAACCGGAATCGCCTGTGCAGACACTGCTCCCCACTGTCGCCCACAACCTCGGTCGGGTCGCTTCGACAACCTGTGGGTACTGGTGCTACGGATGATTAGATAGCGCCACCATCCAAGGAGCGCAAGGGCATGAGACTGGCGGAGTTGAGTGAACGCAGCGGCGTACCGACTACCACGATCAAGTACTACCTGCGCGAGGGTCTGCTCCCGCCCGGCCGCCGCGTCACAGCCACGCAGGCCGAGTACGGGGAGGAGCACCTACGCCGGCTGCGGTTCGTCCGGGCGCTGATCCAGATCGGCAAGGTGCCCGTGACCACCGCCCGTGAAGTGCTCACCGCGGTGGAGGACGAGTCACTCGACCAGCACATGCGGCTCGGCGCCGCCACCTTCGCCCTGCCGCACGGCCCGGAGCCCGACGAGGACGACCCCGCAACCGAAACTGCCCGCCGCGAGGTCGACAGCCTGATGACCGCACTCGGCTGGCACTACGGCAGCGAGGAACACGGCCCCTCCCCCGCATACCAGATGCTCGTCACCGCGGTCGCCGCCCTGACCCGCCTCGGATACCCCAGCAGCGCACACCACTTGACGCCCTACGCGCGGCTCGCCGCCCAACAGGCCGTCCACGACCTTGACATGGTCGAGACCTACGACACCCCGCTGGAACAAGCAGCCGCGGCCGTGGCACTCACCGTGCTCTACGAACCCGTACTGCTGAGCCTGCGTCGACTCGCCGAGGTCGGCGAGTCCCAGCGCCGCTTCGGCACCGGCTGAACTGCCCTGGAGAGACGCGGAACATCCGCCGCATAACGCAGCAGGAAGCCGCCCTCAGTGGACGGCTCCCGCTGGTCGCCTCGATGCTGCAGAAATCCTCTCGCTCCTGAGTCAACAGCCACCGCAGGCACAAACCCACGATTTCCCGCAGTCAGGAGCACGGACTGCTGACACCAGGAGGATTTCCCACACGTCCTCGGTGGGAGCCGTCAGTTCTCGGTGGCCGTGTGCTTCTCCTGTGCCCAGGCCAGGTGCCATGTGTCCAGCGGCGTCGCGGAGTTCAGCTCCAGGCCGGGCACCGGCTCGAGGCTTCCCGCGCGCAGTTCGGCGAGGAGGCGCTCGGCCTCGAGGGAGGGGTAGTCGAGGTAGCCGCGGTCGTCACCACCGAAGAAGGTGGGTCGCAGCGCCTCGCGCAGCTCCGCTCCCCGGGCCAGCCGCTCGGGCAGGTCGGGGTTGGCGATGAAGTCGCGTCCAAAGCCCACGGCGTCGACGGTGCCAGCCTCCAGGGCGCGCAGGGCCTGTTCGCGTCCGTAACCGCCGGTCGCGATCAGTCCGCCCGGGTAGCGCTTGCGGGCCCAGGTGCTGTCGATGGCATCGGCCGGCCGGCGCTCGGCCGTCGAGTCGTCGTTGCCGATGATGCCCGGCTCCACCAGGTGCAGGTACGCAAGATCGCGAGCTGCGAGTTCGTCCATGACGTAGCCGAACAGGGCCTCCGGGTCGGAGTCGGTCATGTCCTGGAAGACGCTGCTCGGGGAGATGCGAACGCCGATGCGGTCCGCACCGATGGTCCGGATGAGGCCGTCGACGATCTCCAGGAGCAGGCGCGCACGGTTCTCGACGCTCCCGCCGTAGCGGTCCGTACGCCGGTTGGCACTGTCCTGGAGGAACTGGTCGATCAGGTAGCCGTTGGCCGCGTGCACCTCCACGCCGTCGAAGCCGGCCGCCAGCGCGTTCTTGGCGGCCTTGGCGAACTGGACAATAACGGCCTGGATCTCATCGATCTCCAGCGGTCGCGGTGTGACGAAGGGGACGCGGCCCTCGTCGGTGAAGACCAGGCCGTCGATCGCGATGGGAGAAGGGCCCACCGGGGTCCTGCCGCCGGGCTGGAAGACGGGATGCGAGGCACGGCCGGTGTGCCACAGCTGCGTGACGATGGTGCTGCCCGCGTCGTGCACCGCGTCGGTGATCCTCTTCCACCCCTGGACCTGCGCCTCGCTCCACAGGCCCGGGATGCCCGGGCCGCCGACGCCCTCGGCGGAGACGACGGTGCCCTCCGTGATGATCAGCCCGGCCGAGGCGCGCTGGGTGTAGTAGAGCCGCGCGGAGGGGCCGGGGCTGCCGTCGGGCAGGGAGCGGCTGCGCGTCATCGGTGCCATGACGAAGCGGTTGGACAGCGACAGGGCGCCGAGCCGGACAGGGTCGTAGAGGGGACTGTTGTGCATGGTTCAGCTCCGGGAAATCGAGATCGCGAATAATAAAGATGCAGGTCGGAAATGGTGTACTGGCCGGGCAGCTATCCCTCACGCGGCGTGGTGGCGGACGGGGGTGTTGACCTTCCCGCCCAGCGCGGAGGCCGCGTGGAGCGCCCAGTACGGGTCGCGCAGCAGCTCCTGGCCGAGGAGGACGGCGTCGGCGCCGCCGGAGCGGACGAGTGCCTGCGCCCGGGCCGGGCTGGTGAGGGGGCCGACCGTGGCGACGGGCATGCCGGTCTCGTTGCGGACGCGCTCGGCAATGGGCATGTCGGTCTGATTGCGGACGCGCTTTGCGACGGGGGTGCTGCCGTCTGCGAAGGCGTCCATCAGGTCGACGCCCCGGGCCTGCAGTTCCTTTGCGAGACGGACGGTGTCGTCGGCGGTCCAGCTCTCCGGGTCGTCGCCCGCGGTCTCTGCCGGTTCCTCGGCGGAGGACATGCGGAAGAAGACGGGAAGGTCCTGCGGCCACACCGCCCGGACGGCCTCGACGACCTCCAGCGCGAAGCGGGTGCGGCCCGCGAAGTCCCCACCGTAGCCGTCGGTGCGGTGGTTGCCGTACGGGAACAGGAACTGGCTGACGAGGTGGCCGTGGACGCCGTGGATCTCGGCGACCTGGAACCCCGCGTCCAGGGCGCGCCGGGCGGCGTCGGCGAACGCCGCCACGATCCGGCCGATCTCCCCGGTGTCCAGCTCGTCCACCGCGGTGGAGCCCGTGCCGTACGGGACGGCGCCGGCACCGCCGGGCGCCCAGCCGTAGCGCTTGCCCGGACCCACCGGGAACTTGCGGTCCATCCAGCTTCCCCTGGCAACATCCGTGCGCGCCGCGGCGAGCTGGATGCCCGGCACGGTGCCCTGGGACTTCAGGAAGCCGGTGATCCGTCGGAGGGCCTCGACCTGGGCGTCGTTCCAGATGCCGAGGTCGTACGGGCCGGTCCGGTACTGCGGGCCGACCGCGGTGGCCTTGGAGAGGATCAGTCCCGTGCCGCCGGTGGCCCGCGCCGCGAGGTGCGCGAAGTGCCGGTCGTCCGGCACGCCCGCATGGTCCCCGTGCGAAGCGGCGCCGGCCTGGCACATGTCGGCCATCCAGATCCGGTTCGGAATCGTCAGTGAGCGCAGAGTGATGGGGTCGAACAAGGTGGTGCTCACGAAGCTGCCTCCTGGGCGATGGAGAGGGGGTGGGCGGTCGTGGTCACGGGTCCGACAGGTCTTCTGGGACAGCTGCGGTGGTCGTGTTCGTCAGTTTCGACCGTCAAAATCTACGGTACGCTATAGACGGTTATGTCTGAAATGTCGAGTTTCAGATGGTCTGGATCGGGAGGCAGCGATGCCGACCGCACTGCCGGTCACTGCCTACGGCAGCCTCGGCCTGCTGGGCCGGCACGAGGGCGCGACCCCCTACCAGCATCGGGTGCCTCTGGATCTTCCCCGACTCACAGCACTACGCCGGGGCCGGACGGCAGGTGCGGCGCGGACCGGCCGTCGAGCATCAGGAACAAGGGGCCGTCACCGGCGCACCCTGCCACTCGCCGAGGAGGCACGGCGCGAGCTGCGCCGATGAACCGCCCTGACGCGGGCGACCACCCACCGCCGAGGCCCTGCGTCCAGCCTCAGACCTGCGACGCCGACGCGAATGGCGACGCCGACACCGCGGACGTGATCAGCCGGCTCGCCGCGGAGCAGATCCAGGCCCACGAGAGCCAACTGGACGAGTACGGGCGGCTGGTCACCTCCGGAACCCTGCCGGCGGGCTCGCTCCAGCGCGCCACCGTGGAGGTGGTACTGCGGTCAAGGCGGGCGACGCTCCACGTTCCTGGAGTGTCGCCACCCACGCCTCCACGAACCCGCGCTCCAGCCGACCGGTTCCGAGTCGCGACCATCCGCCCGCAACGAACCTCAGGATGCTCGATCGCCCGACTTCAGCCGCTGTGTGGCCGTGTCACCGCGGCGGCCAACCGGTATTACGCCGGTCGCTGCGGCGAGGCCGTACGCGGGCATGTTGACGTAGATGGACTCGTATGAGCCGGCCGGCACGATGAACGTCTCGTGCCAGATGCCGACGTCCCCCTTACTATTCCTGGCGCGCCGGTTGAATGCCGCCCATGCGGGCCTGTGCTGCTTGTCCTGCTCGTAGGCGTAGGCGAGCAACTGCTCCTTGGAAGCCCAGTACTGGACGACGTAGAAGTCCCGGGGGCCACCGTAGAGAACTTTGTAGCCGAGGAGTCCGCTGTCCTTGTCCTGGGACAGCTCACGCAGCATGCGCGGCATGGAGGCGAAGGCCGGGAACCAGTTGCGTACCGCCCTGAAGCGGTTGATGCGGATTCCGATATGGAAGACGACGATGCCCCCCTCGGCAGCTGCGGTGTTGCGGCCTGGAATCACCTGCTCGGACATGGTTCTCCTCTGTTGTCCGCGGTTAACGCCCGTCGTCGCGCTTGCCGGCCGACGCTTGGACAGTAACACTATCCTAGTGGGATAGTAGGGCTATCCACAGGAGGGTGCGAGACCATGAGACTGGCGGAGTTGAGTGAACGCAGCGGCGTGGCGACAGCCACGATCAAGTACTACCTGCGCGAGGGTCTGCTCCCGCCCGGCCGCCGCGTCACAGCCACGCAGGCCGAGTACGGGGAGGAGCACCTACGCCGGCTGCGGTTCGTCCGGGCGCTGATCCAGATCGGCAAGGTGCCCGTGACCACCACCCGCGAGGTGCTCGCCGCGGTGGAGGACGAGTCACTCGGCCAGCACATGCGGCTCGGCGCCGCCACCTTCGCCCTGCCGCATGGCCCGGAGCCCGACGAGAACGATCCCGCGACCAAGACCGCCCGCCGCGAGGTGGACGTACTCATGGCCGAACTCGGCTGGCGCTACGGCGGCGAGGAGCGCGGTCCCTCCCCCGCGTACCGCATGCTCGTCACGGCGGTTGCCGCCCTGACCCGCCTCGGATACCCCAGCAGCGCAAGCCACTTGACGCCCTACGCGCGGCTCGCCGCCCAACAGGCCGCCCACGACCTGGATCTCGTCGAGACCTACGACACCCCGCTGGAACAGGCGGCCGCCACAGTGACGCTCACGGTGCTCTACGAGCCTGTGCTGCTGAGCCTGCGCCGGCTCGCCGAAGCCGAGGAGTCCCGGCGCCGCTTCGCTCCCGAGTAGCAGACACTCCTGAAACGACGAAGAGGCATCGCCACAGTTGTGCCTCGTCGGGCTCGACTCGCGGTGGGCCGACCCGGGCGGGCACGGAGTGGGCATTCACGCCTCCCCGAAGGGGCGAGCTCGGGCGGGTTACCGCAACACCATGCGGCACCGGGACGAGCCCTGAGCCTTCCTGCGCTCACAGCGCTGACCGACTTCTCCACCGAACTGAAGCCCGGTGCACTGCGCATAGACCCCGGCAGCGCTCCCACGATCAGGGTGTCGTTTGGCCGACGCCAGGCGCCGCTGCAGGCGCGTTCAACATCCCGGCAAGGGCCCCACGCAAGACGGCATCCGCCCACCCGTCGCCACCGCCATGCCGCTGGGTTCACTCGCTCCCCTGTGGTCACATGCGCAACTTCCTACGTCTCCCACTTGCATCTCCCACTGGATAGTGGCACTCTCCATAGAGGATAGCCCCACTATCTAGTGCGGGACCGGTGCACCAGCCGACGTCCCATGCCCTGCCCGGCCCACACGTTCCGCGGCCGCGAAAATCGCCGCCGCAGCCCCGAAGGAGAATCGATGTCCCACCGCCGTCCTGTCCGTCGTATCCGTATCGCTGTCGCCACTGCGTTCGGTCTCGCCCTGGCCGCCGGACTGGCCACGACCGCCTCCGCCACCCAGGGACATCACACCGAGCCGGCGCCCAAGCCGACCGTCGTCCTCGTCCACGGCGCCTGGGCCGACTCCGCCGGCTGGACCGGCGTCGCCAAGCGGCTGCAGGCCGACGGCTATCCGGTCACCGCCCCCGCCACCCCGCTGCGCGGACTGGGCAGCGACGCCGCCTACCTGGCCGACTACCTCAAGACGGTCAAGGGCCCGGTCGTCCTGGTGGGCCACTCCTACGGGGGCGCCGTCATCACCGACGCCGCCACCGGCAACCCCAACGTCAAGGCCCTCGTCTACATCGCCGCATTTGCCCCCGACAAGGGCGAGAGCATCGCCGACCTGGTCGGCAAGTACCCCGGCAGCCACCTCAGCGACGACCCCGCCGCCCCCGTGCCCACGGCCCTGAACGCCGTCCCCTTCACCCAGGCCGACGGCAGCACCGGCGTCGACCTCTACATCAAGCCCGACAAGTTCCGGGACGTCTTCATGAGCAACCGCGTCAGCAAGAGCAAGGCCGCCGCACTCGCCGCCACGCAGCGTCCCATCACCGCGCAGGCCGTCGGCGAGCCCTCCGCCGCGACGCCGGCCTGGAAGACCATCCCCTCCTGGTACCTCGTCGCCCGCGACGACCGGACGATACCCCCCGCCGCCGAGCGGTTCATGGCCTCGCGCGCACACGCCCACACCGTCGAGACCGACGGCCCGCACGCCGTCCACGTGACCGACCCCGGAGTCGTCACGCGCCTCGTCGAGAAGGCCGCGACGACCACGCGCTGACCCACCCCCGACCCCACCAGCTCTGGCAGCAGCGCGAACCTCGATGCCTTCAGAGCTTGATGGAAGTCCTCCGGAAACTGCGGTTGCGCTGACCAGGGTGATTCCACCCTGGTCAGCAGGGAACACGAAGGCCTGATTAACAAGCTGAGAGCTGGACGAGATACCCCAGCTCGACGCCTGACAAGCCGTTGACCATAAACATCCCAGCACCGTGACCAGGCCGAACTGTCTGTTCGGCCCCTCCTCAGCAGACACACAATGGATTGGCGGAACGATGACGAGCACCGGTCCGGCGTCCGACAGGTCGCGTGGGGCATTCAGCACGGACTCCACGGCCCCAGACACGGCCCCACAAGGGTTCGTCGCCTTCCGGCAGGGATGGCAGACACAACTGGGCAATCAGTTTCCCCTGCCGACCTTCAACCCGGCCACGACGGGTGACTTCCGAGTCAAGGGACGCGGTAGCCGGCTACACGACGTAGTGATCCTTGATCTCCACGGCGCGTCAGCCGTCCGCGCCCTGGGCACTCCCAAAAGAGCGGAAGATCAAGTGCGGATGTACATGGTGCACCGCGGCGCATGGACCATGAGCTCACCCTCCCAACGCAACGAGGACACCGTCCCGGCGGGACAGTTCCTCATCCGGCACTTCGAGGCACCGCCACGCTTCGAGACCCTCCCGGGAACCACAGCAAGGATGCTCTACCTGCCTTCAGCGGTGGCCAGGCCACTGCTCAAGGACCGGATCGTCACCGGGTCGGCAGATTCCGCCGAGATGCGCCTGCTGCTCGCCCACATCAATATGGTCCATTCGACCGCGACCAATCTCGGCGCCGCAGGCGTGCATGCCGCCCGCAGCACCTTGATCGAGCTGTCCAAGGCAGTGGTGAAACAGCAGTTCGACGATGTGGAACCCTTGCTGGCACCTTCCCTGGCCCAGGCAGCAAAGGATCTCGCGGACAGGCATCTGGCCAATCCCGAACTCTCGGTGGCAATGCTCGCAGGCGAGCTCAAGGTATCCGTACGTACCCTCCACCGGGCGTTCGCCATGACAGAAGAGTCAGTCGCCACCTACATCCGGAACCGCCGCCTGGAAGAAGCCCGGCTCGCTCTCACCGCCCCATCCAGCCCGCTGAGCATCTCGGAAATCGCCGCCTATTGGCACTTCAACGACAGCAGCCACTTCATCCGGTCATTCAAAAGGCGCTATGGCCAGACACCCGCCAGCTATGCTCGCTCGACCCGGCCACACAACCGTTGAACGACCCCACGTGCACGCGACTACCCAGCTCGTCCAGCCACCCATCAGTGGCCGACGAATGATCCAAGCCGAACCTGCCCACCGGCGGACCGTCTTCAACGACGCCATGCTGACGCGCTGCGAAGACATCATGCGGAAGGTGTGCGAGGACTTCGAGGCCGACCTGATCGAGTTCAACGGCGAAGAGGATCACGTACACCTGTTGGTGCACTACCCACCGAAAGTCGCACTTTCCCACCTGGTCAACTCCCTCAAAGGCGTCTCCTCGCGCCGCCTGCGGCAGGAATACACCGGCCAGGTCAACCAGGCGATCATGCACGGCCGCTTCTGGTCCGGCTACTACTTCGCCGGCTCATGCGGTGGAGCGCCCCTCCAGGTGGTCAAGGACTATATCGAGAACCAGAAGCGGCCCGACTGAGCGCGGGCCACTGGCGGAGCGTTCCGGAGCGATGCTGCGGCGCTCCGCGCCGCAGGGCTCAGGATCGGATTCCCTCCCCGCCTGAAGGCGGGGATTCCCTCCGAAGAAGAGGGATGGAACGAACCAACCACGCACGTACGAGTCCACTGCAGCACGGACCATAGAATCCCTCCCTATGCCCGCCCCCGCGTCTTCGCTGATGTCCGCGGCGCCCCGCCGCCCTGCCCGCAGCCGTGTCCGGCACGGACAGGCTTCCTGCGCAGACTACGGCTGCGCGCAGCCTTCCTGTCTCGAGGCCGCAAGCAGAGCTCGACGCCGAAGAGCACTCGACCACGCAGCGGGCCTGACCGCTCGAGTCGACTCCACTCAGGCCGCGGAGCACGCCACATTGATCCGCCGTTATGGCATGGCCGCCCAGGACATCGCCGATGCCTCCGGCATCTCGGTCACCCTCGTTCGCCGTCTGCTTCGCTCGCCCGCCGACCGACCGACTCGGATCTCCCGCACTACAGCCGACGCAATCCTCGGCATCCCCATCCCCACACGGAATTCTTCACACGCGAGCGGAGGACGGGGCCTGACCAACTCCATGCATGCCGCCGCCATCCTCACCACATTGGCCGGAGCCGGCTGGCCGGCCACCTACCTCGCCAGCCGCCTGGGGATCAGCACCCAAACCATCGCGGCCATCCGCGACCAGCGCCGCCGCCGCATCCGCATCCCCCTTGACCAAAGCATCCGCGCCCTGTACCCGAGGCTCGCCGCCACCAGCCCCGCCGCAGCCGGCATCCCATCCCGCGATGCCGCCCGCGCTATCGCCTTCAACCAACGTCGACGTGCCTCTGGCTGCCGCTACTGAGGACTCGCTGCTGCGCTTCTGGCCCTGAAGGCAGGGCAGTTCATCGTCAGGAGCGATTGCGGCGTGTCGCTGCTGACACGCACGAAGTCGCCAGGTCGAGCAATGGCGTCGTGTCCATGGTCCATCCCTGCGCATCGCTCGACTGCCGCCCGCGTGTCGCCAAGCCCGTAGCATCCGGCATCAACATGCAGCGCCGCCCCGTGAGCCGCTCGGCACTGTCAAGGGACAGCAGGAGTGTTCCCGCTCGCGGACAGTTAATCTTCCTGTTTGCAGGTCAGGCGAGTGAGACGACGCCTCACCCGGTGGTGGCCTCGGTGCGACGGTGGCCGTCGCCCTGCGGGACCACGGCGTGGACGTGATGCAGGAGCCGGTCGACGGTTGCGGAGGCCAGGGCCGTGGCCATGATTTCGTCGAATCCAGACGGATGAAGTTTGCTGCTGACGGCCAAACACCGCCGTTCGTAGGTCGCATCGACCAGGCGGTAGAAGCCTTCGGCGACGTCCGGCGAGACAGGCAGGTGCCCGATGTCGCCAACAATGATCAAGTCGGTTCGTGCGGTCCGGCCGATGGCCTTCGAGACAGAATCGTTGACGCGGTGACGGCTGGATCAGGCTCCGAGGTCCTCGATGGTTACCGGTAGTTCGTTAAATCCGGTGGTGGTGTGGGTTGACGGCAGTTCCGGTTGGTCGTAGGCCGGTGGTAGGGGTCAACTGCCAGGCTGGGGGCTGAAGATGACTGCTCGCCGTCCGTGTCCGCTCGCCCCGGGGCCGCTGGAGGAGTACGCGGCCCGGTTCGTCGACCTCTTCTTCAGCCTGGCCCAGCGGCGAGGGTTCCGCGAGTACCTGACCGGGCTGCTGGCGCCGCGGGAGCGGAACAAGACGATCACCTGCCTGGCCGGGGCGGAACCGGTGGCTGGTGCAGGGATGCCGGGGGTGCAGCGCCTGCAGTTCTTCCTGTCCGAGTCGCCCTGGGAGGCCGAGCTGGTCAACGACCGGCGGCTTGAGTTGCTGCGCGAGGAGCCAGCAACTGCCCCGCACGACGGCGGGGTCATCGTGATCGACGATTCCGGGGACCGCAAGGACGGCACCGCGACCGCGCACGTGGGCCGGCAATGGCTGGGCCGACTGGGCAAGACAGACAACGGCATCGTCACGGTGACCACGGTGTGGACCGACGGCCGCGTGTACTACCCACTGCACGCGACTCCCTACACCCCTGCCCACCACTTCACCAGCGGCCGCTCCGATCCGGCCTTCCGCACGAAACCGCAACTGTCCGCTGCCCTCGCGGCCCGCGGGAAGAAGGCAGGCTTCGGCTGCCAGGCAGTGGTCGCCGACTGCGCCTACTCCGTCAGCGACGACTGGTACCTCGCACTGCGCGATGCCGGCCTGGCCTACGTGGTCGCGCTCAAGCCGCACCGCGGCACCTGGGCCCGGGCCGGCCAGCCGCACACCCCCATCGAAGCCGCACATGCCCTGACCTGGAAGGATGCCAAGCATCCCGGGGACTGGAAGGCCGTGGAGCGTCACTTCCGCGACGGGCACACCAAGACCTGGTGGACCGCCGACGCCCGGCTGGGCGGCTACGGACCCGACTCACCCTGCCGACTGGTCGTGACCACCACCGACCCAGCCAGCCTGCCGGAGAAGGCCACCTGGTACCTGGCCACCAACCTGGGACCAGACATACCCCACCAGCCCCAGCAGCCCTGCTGGCCCAAGGCCTTACGCGCTATCCGGTCCTGGCTCACCCCAGCCATCACCCTCACCCGATGGTGGCAAGCCAGGACCGACACGGATCCACCCCATGAGCTCCAGGCCCTCATCGACGCGGTCACCACCGGACACGGCATCGACCTATACCTCCGGATTTAACGAACTACCGGTAACCAGGCGACGGTCATCCCAGCGTCGACCGCCGACTGGCTGAGGGCCTCGTAGAAGTGCGACTTTCCGGTCCGGGAAGCGCCAACGACGCAGAGGTTCTCGCTTCAGCCGCCCCGTTTCAGGGGCCGCAGTGCGGACTGCGTCGGGACCGGGATCGAGGAGCCTTCTTCGTTCCAGGCGTGGAAGGTCCTGCCGGTCGGGAAGGCCGCCCGGGTGCGGTGAGTGCGGAGGTGGTCGGAACTGGCTGACGCACTCACCGATTACCGACAGGGGAGCCCATCGCGTGACCTTGGCACGCAGGCAAGATACACGGCTTGAACCGCCCATTTCGACGACCTCGAAGACTCGATGGCTACGAGCGATGCCCGCGCGAGCCGGACACGGTTTTCTTCGAGGAATACGTCCGAAGTATGCGTCCTTCGGGCACAGCTGCTACCTGAATCTTATGGAGAGCCGCTTCTGCGATTCGGTGCGGATCGCCTTACAGACCGTCCGGATGTCCTCCGCACAGCGCCTTTTCAAAGCCGTTGACACTGGCGACCGATGTGAGCCTCCCGCCGCGGCACTCCGGAGGCAACCTTACCGCTGAGCAAGAGAAGGCCCGGCAGGCATACGCAGACGACCTGATCGGCATTCCCCAACGTCTACAAGACCCGGAAACCGGCCCTGGCCTTCCCGTGCTGCCCTGCTTTCAGGTCGTCCACGTACTGCGGAACGAGCTGACTGCACTACACGCCGACAGGTTGTTCAACATAGCCCGAAGACAGCCGGTCGCCCACGCCCTGCAGCGCTGTCGGCACCTTCTCCTGAAGAGGATGGACATCAGTGCGGAAAGAAAAGTGCTTGCGCGGACTTTCCCGGCGCGCCACCGCCATCGTGATGTTCTGACGGCCAGGGCCAGGGGACTTGGCTGCTGCTCCACCGCAACCTGAGGGTGCCCTGTGCGCTAGCCACGAGATGTTCTTCTTTGCACTGCGTCGCAATCCCAGTGAATTTCTCCCGCCAGCCCTATCTATCCCTGGAACCGGGTAGGTAGACCACAAAGTACGTGTGTCGCTTCACCACGTCCGGATCCTCGTGTGAGGCCGTCTCGTGAGGATCGAGGCCAGATGATCGCGACACGACCTCGATTTCCGATGCCGTGACGATGGTCTTCCCGTCGGCCTGCATCTGCGAGAGATGGCGCTCCAGCGCCGAACGGAACGCTTCTGCCGCGCGGTCAGCGCGTTCCTGGCCGAGTCGCAGTGCCTCACCAAAGTGCGACTGCAGCGCGTCGCGTGTCCCGCTGTCATGACCGACCACCACGACGCGGGGCGGCAGGAAGCCACCTCGAGCTCTGTCACTGGCTACATATGCCACTTCGAAGGCCCACCGATCGATCTCCTTGCGATGTTGTGCCGTGACCTCGGAAGAGCCCTCGTCGAACGCGATTCCTCCAATCGTCGTAGGTTCTCCCTCGTCATGGTCCCGCTCCGATTCGGGCCGTGACCATATATCGAGCGCTTCGTGGACGCGCTGATAGTCCTCGTTGCCCGGCTCCAGCCGACTCAGCCGCTCATGCAGCACGCCCTGCGGGGACACGTCCATATCGGCGCCTCCCGTTTCCACCGGCAGCACCTGGATGATCATCTGATGGTCGTGACCTTGGGGCGCCTGCTCCCCCTGGAGCGCACGCCGGCGCCTCCATCCGTCTATAAGGCGATCGCTAAATTCAGCCCGAAGTGGAGCATTCTCCCTCAGGACAGATTCGCCCGCGAACCGCCCCCGCATCGTCTCGGCTAGGTCCTCCCATGCATCTTTTTCACCGTATGCAGTTATCGGCCGCTCCATGCCCGCAGGGAAGAAGACCTTCGGCTTCCCGTCAAAGGTCCAAGTTTTGACCTCATGCTCAAAGATTCCGACATACGCCTTCAGTGCTCGGGCGATTCGCTTGCCAGCTTGCCTGGCATCCTCTCCCGGCTCAATCTTCACCAGGTTGGGGTACTGGCTCTCCCAAGCTCGAACTACCTTCGCGTGGAGAGGGTAGTCCCGATCCATGGTGTCAGGATTTTTCAGATATAGAGCGAACGAGAACTCGAAATCCTGATGAGGATTTACAGCCTTTGCCCCGTCAAGAAATACCACTTCCTCAACACCACTCCAGAACTTATCAATGAACTCCTTCTGGGCATATCCGACAAGCCCGTGAGCCAGTTCATGGATGGCAGCCTCCTCAAACGCGCCGACATCATTCAGGACCCCCCCATACAAATTAACAAGGCGCACAGAGGAGAAATACTGTCCGGCCAAATCTCGAGCAATCCTTTTATTCCTAACACCCCAGTTGACCAATCCAACGATTCTCACCTCCTGCACCTTACTTCTGCGACTGGAATTCATCCGATTACTTCCCAGGATCTGCGCGAAATGCGTCAGCGCTGCATGCAGTTCCTTCAACTGGGACAAGGTCCACTGCTGTGGCTGCACCTGCTCCAGAACATCGTCCGGAGCATCCCGGTTGAGATGCTTGACTGCTTCAACCCCGGCCACCGAGTTCAGACTGATTCCGAACTCTTCCTCGATCCTCTGCTTGAGCTCATCGACTGTACTCACAACTTGGGCGCCTACTCCTGCACTCGCGCCTGGGATCTCGGCACTCGAAGGGTAAGCTTCCGCCCCACTGCGCGGTGACCTGCGGAATATGGACATTGCAGATTTCAGAAAATCCTGCCCAATGCCGGCATCAGAGCCGTCCTCCGCTGGGTGCCCAGAGGAGAGCGTATCCGGCGTCTCATCAGGCATCACCTCCTGCGGCGATGTCTCCTGCCCTCGCGGCGCGACGTCGGACAGTAGCCCAGAATCGCTGTCGCGCACAGAGCTCGAAGGAGGCGTAAGCGGCTTCTCGGCGAACGTTGCACTGTCAGTCGCGGGCAAGGCTACCCGGGGACCTGTGCTCCCCTGGCGGATGGCAGCCATGAAGCTGTCTCCACGCCGGTAGACGATCACCGAAGGATGGATGCCAGAGGGGCTGGCGGCCGTCCCAAGGTGTGTCTGATGGGTGCCGTCCTCGTTAACGACCGTCAGATCAATGCGCAAGTTTCGCGCGGTCAGAGCTGAGGCCAGACCCATAGTCCTTTCGTCCCACCGCCGCGCAGTCCGCAGGTTCAACCTAGCCAGTTGCTCCTTCTGCATCGAGGTGAGGCGGATCCGTGCCGGAAGTCGACCGCCGCCCGTTTCGATCTCCCTGACCAGTTCTGGGTCCCCTTGCAACACCGCCTTGAAGACTCCGGAGTTGAGTTCATCGATGTGGAAGACGGCCCGCGGATCGAGGAAGAGGGCATGGTCGCCCTGTACTGGGCTGTCGGCGACGCGGTGGGCCAAATCTAGTGGGGTGCTGGGGCGTTCATCACCCGCGTGACTGCCCATGGCTCTGAGGACAGCTGCGTAGAACCCGTTCCCTCCGGTTGCGGGCCAACGCAGGTCAAGGATCTCAGTCTCGCCGTCAGGCCGGGTCAGGGTCAGGGTGCGGTGGCTGG
Source organism: Streptomyces sp. PA03-6a (assembly GCF_033792765.1). NCBI lineage: Bacteria > Bacillati > Actinomycetota > Actinomycetes > Kitasatosporales > Streptomycetaceae > Streptomyces > Streptomyces sp. PA03-6a. The sequence goes on from NZ_JARAVK010000044.1 coordinate 36,499, forward strand.
TGTCTGCATCGAATGACCACTCGTCTGTGCTGTGTTCGCCTTGCCGCCGCCATGGTGGAATGGCGTACGCCGGGTGCGTGGCTGCGTCATCGTGCATGTCCGCCGACGGCGCATCGGTCGTTGAGTCAGCGCCCCCCGTGCTCAACGGCGCGGAGTCCGTCGCTTCTGGATCGGAGGGCTCCTCCGACCCGGGCTCTACGAACCTTACCGGCTCGGGTTCCGGGATGTCCCCGAGACGAACGCGGCCGTCTTCAGTAGCGTGCAATTGGTGCCAAGCGGTGATCCGATCGGCGCCCAGGCGTACCCGGGCGAACTCTGCGGCCAGATCTTCGGCCTTCGTTCTGAGGGCCCACAGGGTTTCCCGAGTGTCGCTCACCCGACGCAACGCGCCGACCATACTGATCAGAGCGTCACGCCATCCCTGCTCCTGCCGTTGTGCGGTCTCCAGTACCTCGCGAGCGTTCTCGGTCTGCTCGTCTCGAGCCGCATCCCATTGTTCGTGGGCGACTTCACGCTGCCGCTGCAACTCGGCCAGCGCTTCCTCAGCTTCCCGTACTGCCGGCGCGCTATCGGCATCGGCTCCGTCCTGCTGCGCGTGTGCCCGCGCCGCTTCCAAATCCGTCCGAACCTCGTCGATTCGTGCGGACCAGGGTGCGTCCCAGTTCTCGCGGGCGGCGACCCGCTGCGCTTCGAGTGTGGACAAGAACTCCTGTGCTTCCCTGACCTCTGACCTAGCCGTGTCGCCGACGACGGATGCCCATGCCTGTGTCCGCGCCTCCTCCAGGTCCTTCAGCTTCGCCCGGACGTCCTCGATCCGCACGGACCGCGGCGTTCCTTCGGTATCTGGCCCAGCGCTGCTGTGCTTCTCCAGTTCGGCGAGAGCCTCTTCGGCGTCCTTGACCGTCGGCGCCGTGTTCACGTCGCGGCCGGTGAGGCTCTTCAACGTCGACTCGGCCCGCGCCAGTTCGGCAACCCTCATCGCCCCCTCATCACGGCGCAGGTCCCAGTAGGCCTTGTCGGCGGCGGTCCATGCGGCGTCCGCTTTGGTCACCTCGTCCCAGGACGAGGCAACGTGGGCTGGGAAGTTGGTGTCGTTGATCAGGTCGAACCGGCGGGCTACGTCCTCGCGTATCCACGCCAGCGCCGTGGTGTCGGTCTCCATGGCCTGTGGCACGCGCTGGAGAAGGCCGAAGACGCTGCGGCCCCAATCGACAACCTTGCTGTCCTTCACATGGTGGTGAACGTGGGCGATGCTCAGCCACTTCGTGGGCACAGCGAACAGGAATGCCCGTGCGGCGTCGTGGCGTTTGACATTGGCCGAAGCAAGCCGGTCCCCGGCCGAAGGGAAAGTCACGGCGTCAAGCTCCGGAGCGCCAGATCCGCTGTTCTGCTGGCCGAACCCTGTCGCTGGCGTCGAAATGGTCGGTCCCCCATGCACTGTGTGGTGGGACGCTCCGGCACGACTGAAAGAGAAACCGCTGCCCTCAACGCTCCGCGTGGTGCCATCGAACCTCACTCCATCTGCGACGTGCAGCAGCCGCGCCTGAGAAAGGTCGGGCTTGGAATGGAGCCTAAGGCTGCCGTCTGCACCCCCGAGAGCGCCAGTGTGGGTCAGGCCGGCCACCTGATAACCATCGGGCGTCCGGGTCTTGTAGTAGAAGGACGCGAGTGCGCCGTTGGAGGTGCCGTCCTCCAAACTCTGTGCCGCCCCGGTTCCGGAGAGGGTCAGCGGCGTCCTCATGGCTCGCGCGAGCATCCCAGCATCGGTGTCGCCGTTCTCGGGCAACTTCAGCGAAGCGTCGTATGCGGCGCCTAGGGCCAACGTATTCGCCGTGTGCAAGCCATCCAATCCCACGATCGCGCGCATCGAGAAACCTTCATCAGGCATCTCGAACCGTCTTTCCGCGGCGTCGCTTGAGTCATGGCGGAGCGGCACGTCGTACCAGCCGTCCGCGCCCGCGGACTGCGGCAACGGGACCCGTCGGGGCGGGCCGTGCTTTTCGAACGGCTGGGGCGCCAGCGGATCGTCCTGTTCCAGCGAATCCCTCGGCGCGGGCCGCATCAAACTGATCGGGAATTGCTCGATAAAGGTGCCGGCGTCAGCGTCTACGGATAGGTAGTGCGTTCGCTGCCCCGTCACGACGCTCTGCAGCGGATCAGCCACAGCGTCGTCCGACTCGAGGTCGATCCTGATTCTGTACTTCGTAGCGTACTCTCCGTGAGCCTGCGTGGTCGTCACGGCAGAGATGTACCCCTCGCCCTCGGAATGCATCTGGGTAACCGACTGCATGGTTGAACCTGACTGGAGATACGTCGGTCCGGCGTACGCGGCCACATCGTCACCGGTGCGCGCCAGCTCAGACACCGCGAGGCCGATCACACGACCCGAAGACTGATCAGTGCTCTCCTGAACGGTCTCCGCCGCCATCAAGTAGTCCTCCAGGTCCACACTGTGGCCGAGGCCTCGGAAGTCCCCAGCCTGGCCAGATCCCACAGGAATCAGCCTGACTCGCAGCCGCACCGGACGGCCGCCGATCCAGATCCCGGCCCTCTTCGAGCCCCACCGTCCGATATGCGCCGGTACTGAGGAACCCGTGCGGGTCATCTCCTTGTTGAGGGCCCGCACCACCCGTTGTGACAACAAGGCGCGGAGGTGATCCTGTTCTTCCCTCGACACCCCAAGGCTCCGCAGCCCCTCTGCGAACTGGACCGCCGCCCGCGACGTGTCGGGTACATTGACTGGCCAGCTGCCGAACCGGTGCTCCATCAGCCACGGCATGGGCCGCCAGGTCCACCGCTCGTTGTACCGCGGCACGTCGCCAAGGCCATCATCGAGCACCTTCAGTAGGTGTGCGCTCTTTTCTGGTATGTGTGCCATCAGGCCCTGTGGAAACTCCAGCTTCGCTCCTGCGACTCCGGCCAAGGACGCCGGCACAACACGTGAGCCTGCCACCCGATACCCGACTCTGCTGGAGAGGGCGGCGACCTCGTGCAGCACAGGGGCAGTCACCAGGACTTGGTGACCCGCGTCCGTGCGGGTGATCTCGGATGTCGCCGTGCGCCGGACCACCTCTGTAGTGACAGCATCATGGTGGTAGGGACTGGCAACCATGCCATAGCTGCCGAGTACACCGTCCCCCACGTCGTGGGGCTTCAGGTAGCTCGTTTGGCCACCGATGAAGAGCGTGCGGGTCCTGGTGGTACGGCCGACCGCATGGAGGCTGCCGAAGACGCTGATCTCAGTCTCCACCTCTTCGGCTGGGGTGAGTGCCGCAATCTCGGGGAGGACGGTGGTTCGGTGCACGAGATCTGTCCACCGGTCCAGGTACGGTGCCGTGGAAAGCAATCCCGTCATGCGCAGCCCGTCCGGGGATGATGTCTGGTCGAAGTTTGCGACCAGACTTTCATACCGGAAGTTACGCTCGGCAGCGTCGTACGCCGCAGCCCCCCTTTGCGTCACTAGCCACGAATCGCCCGACGCCTTGCCGAGCACCTGCTGAACGACGTTGGCAGTCTGTTCGCCGCCCATGACCGCGACAATCTGGTGAGGATGCTCCAACAGCGCGGAGGGCCGCCACGTCTCCAACGCCCGTGCCGTCCCCAGCGCCAGGTCACGAGCATCGCCGGCAGACATTCCCTCCTTCCGCGGTTTGTCGTCGGTCGGCAGCAAGGAGCCGGTGGGATTCGTGTGCTCAACTGGAACGCTCAGCAGCACCCGCCCTAGGACCGGCACGTCCATCTGTGCAGAATCCGGTTGTGACGGTACGACCAGAACGCTCTCCTGCTCGGGGAACACGAAAGCGCGCGTCCCTAGGAGGTTCAGGAAGAGGAGGCCGCGCAACCACCGGCGGAAACGCCAATAGCCACCACGTCGGATTTCAAGACTGACTTTGTAGCTGTAGGGCTCTGAGCCGCCGGTAGAGATCGACATCGCTTCGTGGGTGGCCGTTGCGCCAAACCCGCTTCCGGACTCCGTGCGCCTGCCATAGCTACCACCCGCGGATGCCGTGCCTATTTGAATTGGCACATTGTTGGCGTCGCGTTCCGTGTCGCGGACGGATACCAGCCCCATAACACCGCCCTCGCCGGTGCGGGATCTGCTCTGATGTCCGTTCACGTTCGTGCTGCCTGGGGCGCTGTACCGGATGCGCTGATCTTTTGGTCCGTCGGGCTCGTAGCGCAAATCGGTGAGTTGTGCCTTCACTGACACATAGCGGTGCCCACGGCTGAAGCGACCCGTTTCAATCAAGTGTATCGGCAAGGCTTTGGTAGTCATTGCATGGAGGGTCGCCTCCATACCTTGAGACGACAGTTGTCGGCGCACTTCCTGCGTGTTGGCCTGCACGGTCAAGAAATGTGTCCGGCCACGCCACCGAGGATCGTCGGGGTGCATGGGCTGCTTCGTCGCATCGACCACACCCGGGTAAGCCTTGTCGATCTCTCTGAGCACCGCGTCAGCAAGGTGCGTCGCAAAGTCAACCGTCTCTCCGTCGATGTTTCGGAACGTCTTCCCGTCGAGGAACTGGAACTCCGTCATTCGACTCTGACCGAGTGTGTATGGCAAGTCCGGTAGAAGATAGGGAGGCGGCTTGGGCGCCACGGCCGGCGCATCCACGGCCGGCGCATCCACGGCCGGCGCATCCACGGCCGGCGCATCCACGGCCGGCGCATCCACGGCCGGCGCATCCACGGCCGGCGCATCCACGGCCGGCGCATCCACGGCCGGCGCCGCAAATCGGCGTGCCTCGGTGAGGGTCAGTCGCTCCAGCGCCCATGTATGGAATACCTGGGTTTGTGGTTTCTCGCTCCACATCCACGGCGGGTTCTTACGCAGCTTCCCAGGACGCCCGGACCCATCTCGAGCAGCCTTGGGCGGATTCGCCTTAGCACGAGGCGGGGAAGTGACGGTGACTGCTTTGTGTACTAGATACAGACCGGTAGGAGCGTCCTTGACCTGTGCGGCAATCTTTATGCCCCCAGCGCCCCCGAAGAGAATACTGCGAATGCGCGCGGCAATGAGTCGGATTGTTCCGCCCAGCAGCATTCGCAGGTCGAAGGCGCCGTCTGCCATGCCGAACAGATGACCACCGGGACCGGCTGAGCCACTGGCGTCAATACTGCGGAACTTCGTGGCGAGCCGCTCGTTGCGCACCGTTGACTCAAGGCTTTCACGCAGTTCTGCGGCATCCGTCTCGCTGATCAGAACCGCCTTGCCGGAAGTGACCCGCACTGAGAAAGAGCCCAGCGGGACCCTGCCGTCGAACAAGCAAGGAGTGGGCAATTCACCCATGTGCAAGTGTCGGCTCATCTGCTGGAAACCAGCGGATGAGAAGAACGTGTCGATCTGAGCGGCGGCCTTGCTGTCTGCCTTCACCGCGGCCTGTTCCTCGACCCATTTTCTGATGTGGCGCAACGGGCCGAACGCCTCGGTGTTCACGATCCGGGGTCGCGAGTGGCGAAGATCCAGCTCCTTCGGCAACGGTTCCTCGTCCCGCGGCTTCCGAAAGGTGAGAGAATCGGAGAGCCGCGCGATCAGCCCGCTGCGCACCGCGAAGCCGAACCGCGCCAACGTCGGGTCGTCGTGCACGGACTGTCGCTTCCCGCTGGGGCCGGCGTGGTGGCTGTCCTCCGTGACCGAGAACTCGTACCAGACGTCATCCAAGTGAGCGTGTGAGGCGTCGCTCGTACGGGTCTCGGTCTGGTTCATCACGTGGTTATGCATGTTGTAGCGCACCTGCTTACCGAAGGTAACGCCCGCTGAGACCGAGCCAGCTCCGGCAACGTCCACAAGGGCGGGGCCTAGAGAAGCCGTCGCGGCCACCCTCATAGAGGTGGCGTTAAGCTTGCTCTCCCCGCCGGTGAGGGTAAAGCGCTGCATCGTGTCGGTATTCACGGGATTGCCAAGTCCGAAGGTGAAGCGCTCCCAGTTACCGTATGGTCGTATAGTCAGATCCAGCGTCCGGGCCCGTCCGTCCGCTGCTTTGTAAACAAACGGCTTGACGTCGCCGAAGAACCCCTGTGGATTCGATTTCAGTTGCCGTTCCACCTTTGCGAGCAGAGCCTGACTCTGCTCTGGCCGTGTACGGCTCGATATTTCCAGGTGGGCGCTCAGTTCCTCCAGGACTTTGTCGATGCCGCGCAGTCTGTGACCGCCGTGGCCGAGAGCACCCGACGAGCCCTGAGCCTCAGTTTTCGGCAGATTCTGCATCGCTTCGTCATCCAGCACTTGGCGCAGCAAGAAATCGACCTCGCCGGTCAGGTAGACGGGCAGCCGGGCGCCATCACCGAACCGTACCGGCCCGGTGGTCACTGGAGCCGGAGGCAAATCCCGATCAAGCCGCGCCGGACGCCGCTCGTCCAGACCCTGTCCAATCGGCACAAAGTCATGGATGGCGGCGCCGGGGACAATCGGCGCAGGTACCCGAACGGGCGTGGACGCCTCTCCCTCCTCGGCAAGGGTGCTCAGCGCGGTGCCGAGGGCGCCGTGTACAGGCGCGGCGCCCTCCCGCCCGTCCTTGGAGGTGCGGATCGTTTCGGCGTCCGAGGTGTCCGTGGGCAGGACGGCGTCGTAGTGGCTACTGCCGTCGTAACGGATGTTCGCTGTACGCCCTGTGTCTCGCGGCCCAAGTTCGGCCCAATGCGTAAGGCGATCACCGCCCGTCTCACTGAAGGAGCGCAGACGGATTTCGAGAGTGTGCGCCACCAGGGCGGGGAACATCTCGCCCTCTCCAGATGCCCAGGCAGCGTTGCCAGGCGCCCAATTCTTAAGGGCGTTGATCAGAGCCATACGCTCGTCCGCCGTCAACGGCTGACGCAACATCGAATCAGAGACAGCCACGGCCAGGCGCTCGGGGGTTCGGATGTGGTCAACGGAGACCCCACCAGTGCGAGCAACCAGGTAATCGAGCTGTGCGGACGGCGATTTGCGGCCCTCACCGGACAGCTCAGTTCCTGCTACTTGGCTGCGGGCTTCCTCGTCCGCGAGAAGTTCACGCGCCTCCTTCAGCTCCCGGACCCGCTCCTCCAGGTAGAGCTTGCTGAGCTCATCGGCCTCCAGCCACTCCGGCTTGTCCACATGCTGGACTGAGAGGGAGATGAGCTTCGTGCGCAGCTCGTCCTCATCGTTCGCTTCCAACGCCCTTGTCATGGCGTCTTGCTGACCGCGGCGGTACGCCTCAACCACGTCGAGCGGTATGTCCTCCGCCGACCGTTCCCGCACCCACTCCAAGACCCTCGTGTGCAGCCTTTCCGCGGTGCGGCCCAGGACCGTGCCGGGTCCCACGCCCTCCCCGGCCCTATGTGCGCGGATCTGGCGCACCACGGCTTGATGCTGATCGGAGGCATCTGGGTACCTGGCATCGCGCAAGTACGAGGGCCAGTGTTCGGGCGGAAGGGACGCCACCACGGAGTACAGCAGGCATCGGCCGTCACCTGGCACCTTGACCCGCCGCTGCGACCGTCGGCTTGCCCGAGCACCGAACGAACCGGTTCTCCCGGATGGCTCGGACGCCTTGCGGTCTCCACGCCCTGGCTGGTGCGGATCCTCGGTGCTGCCGTGCCCTGCTGCTCCCTTGGAAGGTGCCCCGGCCGACTTCGCATCGCCCAGCGGCTGCGCCAACATGTCAGGCGCGGAGGCGAGCTTGGGTGCCGAAGCCGGCCGGATGTCGTCGACCGTCGCCGTTTCTTCCAGGAGATCCGCCCGCGGAGCGCCGTGCTCATCCAGCAGGCTGGCGATGAAACGAAGGTCCTCGAAACTCTCGGGGACCCCCGTGCCGGCCTCGAGAACCGGGTCCCCGCCACGGCGCGGCTTGGGGAAGACCGGCACCGTATCCACAGTGAACGACAGGTCGTTGTCGCGGGCGAACGTCTCAAGGACAGTCTTCTGGGTGAGGGCCTCCCCCGCCTTCGTCGCGTCCGCGCCATCATGGAAGAGCACGACCAGGTCCAAATCCTCCCAGGCGATCCGGCCGTGGACCTGCGCCTCAATGAACTGCTGAAGCTGGGACGGCAGATCTCCGGAGTCCCGCAGGCCGCGGTAGGTCGTGTCGAGCGCAAAGTCCGTGGCCTCGGCGAACGCCAGCCGGACCAGGGATTCAGGGCCGTGGTTGAGCAGCGGCACCATGTTGCCGAGGCCGGTCACCCCCTCTGCCCCGCCCGGGCCGCTGTCGAAGCTGTCGGTCGGTGTGAAGGTAGCTCGTTCCATCACCTGCGGCTTGAGGTGGAAGACGGCCGAGCCGTGCTGCTGAAGCGCCTGCGGCCGGTGAGAGGAAGTCAGGACTGTAGAAACGGGCAGAAGCGAGCGGTCGAAGTCGGTCGGCGCGAAGAGATCGCCCGGGGTGTTCGTACGGGCGGGGTAGACGCCCGCCCGGTCCGGACCGCCGGTACGCTTGACCGTAGCGGCGTAGCCCAGGGATTCCTCGACGGGGCGGCTCTTCAAGAGGTAGCTCAGGTGGTCGGACGTGCCCTCCCAGGCGTTGCGCACCAGCACGGTGTTGTCCTGCACCATCGCGTCAAGCACGGAACCATCGGTGCCCTCGACCGCCTTGCCCAGGTCTACGTTGATCGTCAGGCTCATGTCGTTGCGCAGGTAGTGCAAGACCTTGGTCACCAGCGAGTCCAGTAGCCAGTCGATGCCGCCGCCCACCAGGTACGGCTTGGCCCATGGCCAGTCGCCGCTGCGCAGCTTGGAGGTCAGCGCGGCACGGTCGGCGTCTAGGGTCCTCAGGGCGCGCCGCTCCACCATGACGAGCGCGGCCACCTGTGGGGTTCGCAGTTCGCTCCAGACCGGTCGGTCCTCCAGGCTGCGGAAAAGTTCCAGGTCGTCGATGAGCGACGCAATCCGCGTGTCCAGGGCAGTGATGAGTTCGTCGTGAGTCGCCCCGGCGCGTGCCTTGGTCAGGGCGTCCATGTCAGCCTGGAAGGCCCGATCGACGTCGGCGGGGTGCTGCAGCCAGTGGGCCACCGTCAGGTCGCGGCTGGTGGGGATCAGCACGTGGACATCCCTGCCCGTGGCCTCAGCAGCCCGCGTGCGATCGATGATGACATGGCTCGCGGAGGGTACGGGCATCACCGACCGGACGACACTGGGAGGGCCGCCGGCCACGTCGCGCTGCCCTCGCAGTCCCCGTAGCCAGCGCGAGACGGGCGAGCCCCCCGGCAGCACACCATAGCGGGCCTCGACCTCACGCACCTCGGGGAGCGGGGAGCCGCCGGTCGTCTCGGACCATTGCTGCTCGGCGAGGGCCCGTTCCATGTCGGTCCGGACGAACCCTTCCCAGGCGCGCGCGAGGGCGGAACCGTCGGCATGGCCGGAACTACCGACGCCCTGCAGATGCTGCTGCTCAACGTCCTCGAAGGCATCCAGCGCGTCGTCCCAGCCGCGCCGGGCGTCGGTGAGGGCGACGCTCGCGTCGCCCGAGGCGCGCCAGTCGCCGCCCGGCACGGTGAGGTCGATCCCGTGCGGGGTGGCCGGGGTAGCGCGTCCCTTGCCCTTCGACCGTGCCGCGGGCGGCTCAAGTACTTCCGGACCGTGGTGCGCAGCGGCCGTTTCGGTCCACGGATTAACGAGGCGCTCGTCAACCGCCCAGGGCGCCACGATTGATGGAGGGTCAGGTACTGCAGCCACGAAGTCGACAACGGAGACTGTAAGGGGCTCGTGCTCCTCCCGCCAGGCGCTGTCCCTTGCCGTGTCGGAGGTGTCGGTCGCGGTCTGGGTGGTGCCGACCGCGGCGTCCGCCACGAGCGGGAGGTGGTCAAGCACGTACTTGAGTGCCTGCAGTACCTGGTCGTTCTGTGGATCCTGAGCCCGCCGCTTCAACTCTCTGAAGTACTCATCAACATCCGAACCCGGTCGCAGCACATCACGAATGGCGGAAGCAACAACCGCGACCTGACTCACCCTCGGAGCCACCGAATACCCGCCCAGCTCCGCCTGCAGCTCAGCCTTCGCCGTCTCGCGCCGGCCCTCAACCAGACCCCTCAACTCACCGAACTGTTCCGCGGTGATCTCCACCGAGGGCGATATGACGTCACCGTTCTCGTCATAACGAACATGCCGAGGATTCGCCTTCGACGGATCTTGAAGCACAGCCCGCACCTCAGGTCGATCGCCGAGCACACCCACGATCTCCGCCGCGGAGACCCCAACCTTCGTCAGCCGCGGCACCTCCTCTTGCCCCAGCACCCGACCACCGGACAACCCGTTTGCCACCGGAAGCCGGCCAAGCACCGACCGCGCGGTGCGGATGTCGGACATCAACGGCCAGGCATCGGCGAACTCAAGCTCCTCCCCCCACGCACTCGGCCGGGTAATGGCATCCGTGACCGCCTGCAGACGACTGGCGACCTCCAGATCGTGTATGTCATAAGGCGTATGCTTGGTAAGCACCGAGAAAAACGGACGGCCCAGCAATTGCACAAGGTTCGCAGTATTCGCGCCCTCCAGCAACGCAGGCAGCGAACCCAGCTGATAAAGCTGCTGGAATACACCCTGCGGAATATGGCCACCCTTGACGACCGCAACCTCACCTGGCTGAAGCGCATCAAGCGCCGCATGGAACCCGGGATCACTCAGATCCCCATACATCAGCCAGTCGGCCTGATATTCCGGCGCAAAGTCCACACCGAAATCACCCAAGCCCAAAATCACCGCCGGCCGGCCGACCTCAGCCTGACGCAGACTCTCAGCAAGCGCCGGCATCACACCCGCGCGATTCGCCTCTGGCAGATTGTGCAGGCCATATGCCGGCATCAACTCCACACGCCCGGACTCAACGGAATCCACCAGTGACCGCAAACCCGCCCGCTGGACAAGATCGCTCACCTGGGCATCGATCAGACCAGCCAAAGCAGAACCTGTCATATGCGGAACGTCGAAACGGAACAGCGCACCCGCCCCGATCCCCTCTGCCACCTCTTCTAGATTGTGCACTCGCACAGGCCCACCC
>NZ_JARAVK010000450.1:0-4176 GCF_033792765.1 Streptomyces sp. PA03-6a
TCTTGACGGACGGCTTGGCCGGCGCGGCCTGGGCGGCCTGCGCGGACAGGGCGACGGCTGCGGCGGCGGTCGCGGTGAGCACGGTGACACGTGTGCGACCGGCCTGCTTGGGACGACGGTGGGACGCCACTGGCGCGAGCTCCTTCTTCCTCCGGCCGCCTGCCGTACGCGTACGGCACTTGAGAATCGGCGGGGACCTCCGCCGCCATCCCGAATGGATGACCGACCGGGCGGAGGTTCGAGTCACGACACTAATCATTGACTCGCGACCGAATCAAACCCCTGGAGGGAAAAGGCCGTCCAGCCACTATTTCTTTACCCGCACCATCCTTCTCCGCCGATGTGGCGCAGGTCACACCTCGAAAAGTTGCCTTAATACCGGGCGCATTTCAGCCACATCCGCATCGACCCTGGATACGCACCGTCAATACCCCCGACGGGATTTCCCACATTCGGGCGGCCATGAAATACCGCCTTCCCGGCGGCCGCCGTCGGGCCCTGCAGCTGGGGGCGATACCCTCATCCCTGCCCGCGAAGGAGGGGGGGATCCACCAAGTGAAGCCCTTGGGAAGCCTGTTGCTGTCGGCAGCGACATCTGCCGCCGTGTTCGTCACCTGGGCCTACGGGACGTTCTCCGGCGGCATGGACGTACGGGAGACCTGCGAACTCGTCGTGGGCGAGCATTATGATCCCGACTACAGGGCAGCACACTTCAAGGAGTTCGCCCAGGTCTTTCCCCTGCACAACAAATGCAACGCCTCATACGACCTGGTTCCGGGATGGGTCAACGCGGCCATCCTCGTCCTGGCTCTGGCGACCGTGGTGCTGCTGGGCACGGCCGTCGCGGGGACCGTCAACCATTTCAGGCACCGCCGACGCGCAACGGCACGCTCTGCCCCCGCCGGCAGTTGACCCTCGCCTTTGCGCACGGGGGCTGTGTCAGTGGCCCGCCGCATACTGACGCCCATGCAGATGACGGAGCACACACTCGCTCAGGCATGGCAGCGGACGGTCGCGGGTTCCGACCTGCTCGACGACGCCATGCTCCCGCCGATGGGCACGTCCCGCGACCAGTACGCACGGCGCGTGGGCGATCGCGGCGGCCTCCTCCTCGTCCTGGACGAGGACGGCACGGTGCACGGCTACGACAACCCCTACCAAGAGGTCTTCGCCACGCGGGACGTGGACCAGGTACTGTACTACGTCGCCGAGCAAGCGGTCCGTCATCTCGCCGAGCACATCGTGGCCCACTCCCCCGGCCAGGGCCCCGTCGGCAACCTCGTCGCCGGGCAGGCGAAGATGCTGGAGGAGATCAACCCCGCCTGGGCCAGCCGATTCCGCAGCGGCGGCGTGGACGGAACGCAGGCGACGCGCCCGTGCGGACGCGACCCGCTGGAAGGCCTCGCCTGGATCGCCCGAGCCTGGCGGGATCAGGACCCGTACACCAACCTCGTCTTCTTCCGCGGCGAGGGCGTCAGCGCCGAGGAGATCGCGCTGCTGTACGGAGCCGACCCGGAGCATGTCGCCGCCGGGACACGCCGGTCGGACCTGCACCGCGTCGACGGCCACGACCGCGACCACTGGGACACCGCCTGGACGTCCTGCTGCTTCGGGCAGGCGGGCGACTGGGCGTTCCTCATGTACCACGAGACGCCGCCCGGCAGCCGGGCAGGCGCAGCGGAGCTCTCCCGGCTCGGGGTCACCGAGACGGTGTGCCTGAGCGCCTGCTCCGCGAAGGCCATCTACACCTTCGACTACACGCGCGACGGCGTCCGTGTCGACGACGACCGGGGCGTACTGGAACTGATCTGGTACCACCGGGGCCAGGCCCCCTACCACCGGGGCGGCCGGCTCGACTTCCTCAACCAGGCCATACGCCGCGCCGAACTGGACCATCCCGAGCTGACCGACGCGTTCGAACTGTACTTCCACGCCCTGGACGACGCGCTCGGTCTGCGACTTCCCCAGCAGGACATCGAGGAGGGAACGGTCCGGGCCGCGCTGTGGGCACCCCGGGACCCGGGCCGGGGGTGACGGTCCGGCGCGTCCGCGCGTGCACCCGGGCGGCGGCGACGCCACCCGGGTGCGGCCGGGTCAGTCGCGCGAGAACAGCCCGATCCCTTCGGGAATCGCGCGCTCGGCGCCGCCCGTGGGGTGGTTCCGGACGACCGGCGTGCCGGACACGGGATCACGGGTCACGAGGGTGGAGGAGCCCCCGCCGTCCAGGTTCACGCCGTCGTCGGCGCCCACGGCTTGGAAGACTCCGGCCAGTTCGGCGACCGTGAGTCCAGCGCCCGCCTCCGCGCTGCCGTCCAGCACCAGGAGGTGGAGCAAGCGGCCGTCGTCGCCGATGGCGGCTCCGGTCCTGGTCGCCACGGCCTTGTCGTCCAGGCCTGGCAGCGGCGCGCCGTCGCGCAGGACGGGATAGCCGCCGACCGCGAACTTCACCCGCTTGCCGCTGGTGCTCCGCAGCTTGTCGGAGACGCGGACGCGCTCGCCCAACCGGAGCGTACGGAGCGCCGCCGCCCCGCCCTCGCGGCCGACCAGGACCACCGTGCCGGGCTCGATGGCGCCGGCGCCGATCGCGTCGGACCCGGAGACCACCCGGCCGTCCCGCACGGTCACCTCATAGGCGTCCGTGGTGCAGGCGGCGGCGCGCAGGGTGTCGGTGCCGCACACGGCGCGCCGGCGCGACACCTCTCCCCACCGCGAGTCGAAGGCACCGATCCCGCCTTCGGGGATCGCGTACTGGTTCAGCCCCTCGAGGTCGAACCGCTTGCCCTTCTGGGCCCGGACCGTGCCGTCGAGGGTGAGTTCGTCCAGCCGCGCCTTGTGGTCGTAGCCGACGCCGATGACGTCGCGGGTCGACGTCCCGGGCGGCAGACCCGGCCCGAAGCGCTGACCGTTCGGTACGGCCGCCTTCAGCGCCACACCGTCGGAGACCGCCGGTCCGACCGCGGAGCCGGTCGCCTGGACGCCAGGGTGCTGGGTCTCGTCGATGTTGAAGAAGTCGGCGTTGACACCCGCCACCGCGCCCTGTGCCGCGGCCAGTTGGGACAGCTTGGCGCGGGAGGCGACCTTCCCCGGTGAGAGCAGGCCCACCGAGACATGGCGGTCGCGCAGATCGGCTGTGACCACATGGCCGGTGACCGTTCCGTGCGACGCGGTCACCGAGAAGGACTGGTAGGTGATGCCCGGCGCGATCGTCACGCCGTCCGCCATCCGGACCCGCTCGACGGCGTCCGCCCGGCCTGCCCCTGTGCCGAGCAGCATCGTCGCCGTCGCGATCACCACCGCCGCGGAAAGGGCTGCCCCGCGGACCCGACCGATCGTTCTCGTCATTCTGATGTCCCGTCGTATGTGCGTGCATGACGCACGAGTACTGGCCGGAGCCATCAGAAGGGGCTTGGGAGACGTACTGGTGGCAGTTTCCTGACGGGTCGACGAATCCTTGCGGGCCGTGGGCGCACAAATGCCCTTGAGCTCACGGCCGGTGGCCCAGGAGAGTGGGGCCATGGGTTCCCGGCGCTTCGTCTTCCTCGACCCCGACGGCATCAGCGCCGGCGGCTGGCTGTACGCGGTGGTCGAGGCGCGGACCGGTGTCTTCTACCAGCAGCAGTACGGGGGAACGGCCTGCCGTCAGGGGCAGGTCGAGGGCTTCCTTGTGCCGCTGCACGGCCCCGATGAGCTGGCCGCGCTGCGTGAGCTGTTCGAGAAGGACTTCCGCGGAGCCGGAACCTGGAACCACACCTGGCCGCATGACGAGCGGGACCGGCTCCGTGGTGCCATCGGCGCCCTCCGCTACTGGGCCTCCGACGGCACCACGGAGGAGCCGCATCCGCTGCGGCTGGACGAGAGCCGGATCCGTGAGGCCGATGAGGCCTGGGTTCCGGTGATCACACCGGACGGCCCCGCGGTGCTGGTGTGGTTCAACTCGGACTGAACGCCGCGATCACCTGTTTGCCCTGTGCCAGCTGAACCAGGCCGCCGGGGTGCGGTGTTCTCCGGTCGAGCGAAGCGCCGCTCGACGACCGTCACGGGTGTCCCCATCCGGTCCGCCGGCCGACGCTTGGGATCGTCTAGGACTTGTCCGGACGATCATGTGACTACTCGCCGTCCGCGTCGTTGATGTGGACATGGGGCGGGGTGACTTGAGCGATGCTGAATGGGAACGGC
>NZ_JARAVK010000451.1:0-4163 GCF_033792765.1 Streptomyces sp. PA03-6a
GGGTAGAGGGGGGACGGCCGAGATGCGATCAGTCCGGCTCTGGGCTGCACTTGATCGTATCGGGACGGCCAGCACCATCCCCTGACGTCACGGAGAGACCATGCCGATGAAGCCCCCGGCACCCCCGTTCACCCGCGAGACCGCGATCGAGAAGGTCCGCCTCGCGGAGGATGCCTGGAACAGCCGCGACCCCGAGAAGGTGTCCCTCGCCTACACACCTGACAGCCGGTGGCGCAACCGCGGCGAGTTCGTCAACGGGCGGGAGGAGATCGTCGCGTTCCTCACCCGCAAGTGGACCAGGGAGCAGGAGTACCGGCTCATCAAGGAGCTCTGGGCCTTCGACGGCAACCGCATCGCGGTCCGCTTCGCCTACGAGTGCCACGACGACTCCGGCAACTGGTACCGCTCGTACGGCAACGAGAACTGGGAGTTCGACGACGAGGGCCTGATGCGCGTACGGCTGGCCAGCATCAACGACACCCCGATCGCCGAGTCGGAGCGCGCGTACCACTGGCCGCTCGGACGGCGCCCCGACGATCATCCCGGTCTGTCCGACCTCGGGTTCTGAGCGGCCCGCGCCTGCCGCCGCAGCTCCACGCGGGCCGCGGGCAACCGGCCGGGGCCGGTGCGCCAGTACGGGTGCCAGAACAGCCGGCAGGAGAGCCAGAGCAGGCGTCGTCGCAGGACCGCCGCATGGGCGGGCTCCGCGGCGAGTTGCGCGTAGGTGCGGTGCCATTCGCGCTGCGCCTGCACCAGGTCGGGCGGGAACACGGTGTTGGCCATGCACAGGATTCAATCATGTGTTCGATTTTCTGCGCACGCCTCACACGTCACTCGTAGGGGTGAGCTTGCCGCGGCGCCCGCGCCGGACGTCCGGTGACCCCGGGGCTCCCTTGCGCCCCGGGGTCACCGGGCAGGTGCACCCCCGGTACGGGGGCCCGGCCTACAGGTTCAGGACGACCAGCGCCCCCACGCCGCCCAGGGCCAGCGCGACGGCGGCATCGGCCCAACCGCCCCTCCCCCAGCGGAAGTACCGGTCCAGCGCGAGCCGCCCGGGGCCGATGGCGGCGATGCCGAGGGCGACGACGGTGATGGCCAGGTTGTACTCGATGCCGCCCTGCTCGTCCCACAGCCCGCGGGCGCCGGTCACCGTGACCATGGCGTTGATCATCACGCCGATCAGCGCCGCCGCGGCGAGCGGGGTGAACAGCCCCAGCGCCAGGCCCACGCCGCCCAGGAACTCCGAGGCCCCGCCGATGGCGGCGAAGACCTTCCCCGGCGAGTAGCCCATCATCTCGAAGCTCTTGCCGGTGCTGGTGAGCCCCTGGCCGCCGAACCATCCGAAGAGCTTCTGGAGCCCGTGCCCCGCCATCAGGACACCGAAGGTGAGCCGGATCAGCAGCAGGCCGCAGTCACCGGCGGTCACCCGATGCGGCGCCTGTACGGCGTCCTCGGCCTGCGGCTGGACGCGCAATCGTTCGGCTATGTGATGCATGGGGAAACCTCTTGTCAGTGCAGTCACTGCGGATCACACAGGCATCCCTCCTCCCTCAGGAGGTACGCGACAGCTGTGTGCCACGTTCAACCACTTTCCCCTCTTTCGTACATCTCATCCCGAAATACCGGAAGTGCCGGGTGGTACCGATGCCCACCGGTGGCCGGCGGTGGCCTCGCGTCGTTCAGAGCCGCAGGCGCGGCGCCTCGTCGTCCGGGGTGTCCGGACTCGCGAAGTGGAAGGGGACCGAGAGGACGGAGGCCAGGGCCCGGCCCGCCCGGTCGGCGGCGACCGCCGAGGGGTGACGCAGGCCCGGGCCCCTCTCCTCGCCCAGGTACCGCACCGCGGTGCCCCGGTAGATCGTGGCCAGGTGGTGCTCGCCCGCGGGATCGGCGGTGAGCGCCAGCAGCTCCACGAACCAGTCGTGCACGGTGTCGCCGTCCCACACCGCCTCGATCGCGGCGACGCGGCCGGGGAAGCCGGCGGCGCGGGCGTGCAGGGATTCCGTGTCGAGGGGGCTGTCGGGGGTGCGCGCGATCCGGTCGCCGTGGTGGTCGTAGCGTTCGCCCACCACGATCTGGGCCTCGTGGAGCCCGAGGCCACGGGCCCGGCCGGCCTCGAAGACGACGCGTACCGCGCGGATCAGGCTGTCCTGCAGGACGTACCCGTCCACCTGTTCCCGGACCCCGGCCGGCAGCGTCTCCCACCATTCGGACGCGGTCGTGCCTGCCATTCCCGGCTCCCCTCTCCCCTGCGGCCCGCGTGACGGGGCCGGCCGGACGCCACCGTACGGTGCGGTCGCAACCGGCCGCGCCCCGAGCGAAGTTGCGCGGCCGTGCAACCCTCCGCGCGCATTCGGGAGTACCTACGAATGGACGTCCAAGCGGCGGCCACCGCATCCGGTGGCCACGCAGGCCGGCGCGCGGGCCCACCGCGCCGGCCGTCAAGGACCGCCCGGCGCGGTGCCGGGTGGCGGCTTCGAAGGAGAAATGCTCCGTGGCTCTCAGTTTTGCCAGGAAGGCAGGCGTGGCGGCCGCCACGGCGGTCGCGATCGGCGCGATGTCGCTCGGCGCCTCCGCCATGGCGGCGCCATCGGCCCCGTCGGCCCCGTCCGTCCCGGCCACGCACCGCGCCGGCGCTCCCGCCGCCGTGGCCGCCAAGGCGGTCGCCGCGCCCGTGAAGCAGGCGCCCAAGGTCGTCACGCAGCTGATCGGCAAGGGCCGGGTGGACGGCAAGCGCTGGTCGGTGGCCCTGGAGTTCCACCGGACGCTGCCGGAGGGCTACGACCTTCCGACGTCCCCCGACGGCACCACCGCCCCCGGCACGGCGCTGCTGTGCCAGCGCATGTACATCGACGGGGTCCGCATCGACCACCAGGGCGGCCCCTGGTCGGACTGCCAGCCCGTCACCGGCGCCCACGACCCCGCCGGCAGCGGCGGCATGGGCCTGTGGGGCTTCCAGGACAAGGGCACCAGCGGCTCCCGCCTCATGGTCGCCAACCCCGAGGCCGCCATCGCGTACGGCGTCGTCGTCCTCACCGACGGCACCCGTCTGAAGGCTCCCACGGTCACCGTCCCCGGCACCGACTACCGTGCCTGGGCCGTCGCCATACCCGACGGCAGGACGATCGCCGCCGCCGACCAGTACGACAGCCACCACCACCGCCTCAGCCACGACACCTACTGGCGCTGATCCCAGGAAGAAGGACGGGCACCTCCTGCCGTGCAGCCACGTGACCACCGAGCCGAGGGCAGCGGACCGGACGCGGAGTTCACCCGGTTCGTCGCCGCCCGCTGGCGCGCCCTGACGCACACCGCGTACCTGCTCACCGGGGACTTCCACGAAGCGGAAGACCTGGTGCAGTCGACGCTGGCCAAGGTGTACCCGCACTGGGGGCGGTTGCGGCCCGAGCACGCGGAGCACTACGTGCGGCGGGCGCTGGTCAACACCAACCGCAGCCGGCACCGCCGCCGCAGGATCGCCCACCTCCTCCTCCCGTCGCTGCCCGACACCCGCCCCGCCCCCGAGGACGGGGCGGGTGTCGGGGGCGTGGACGGGTACGACGCCCTGGCCCGCCTGCTCGCCGGACTGCCCGAGCGGCAGCGGGCGGTCGTCGTGCTGCGCTACTGCGAGGACCTGTCGGCGGAGGAAGTGGCGGACGTCCTCGGGTGCTCGGTCGGCACCGTGAAGAGCCAGGCCTCCCGGGCCCTGGACAAACTGCGCAACCGGGCGACCCTCGCCCGTCTTCACCCGTCCAGCCGCCCCGCAGAGGCACGATGACTCCCGACCACGACCGCCGCCCCGCCCAAGAGGACTGGCTGCGCGACGCCTTCGCCCGGTCGCGCGACGCCTACCCCGCCTCCCAGGCCCCCGTCGACCGGATCCTCGCCACCGCGCGGGCGCGCAGGAAGCGCCACCGCGCGGCGGTCGCCGTCGGCGCCGTGGCCGGTGCCGCCTGCGTCCTCGCCGTCGCCGTGGCGGTCTCGATCCAGGGGGCCCGCCCCTCCGCCGGCCCCGCGGACCGTTCCTCCCCGGCGGCGAGCCCGACCGCCACCGCGACGTCCGGCCCCGTCACCGTCCGGGTGGCCGGCGGCACGACCGGCGGCGCCCCCTGGTCGGTCGCGCTGGAGTTCCACCGGACGCTGCCGGAGGGCTACCGCCTCCCCAC
>NZ_JARAVK010000452.1:0-4114 GCF_033792765.1 Streptomyces sp. PA03-6a
CTCCGCACCGACGGGGGAACAGGGCGGGACCGCCCCGCAGTCCCGCCCTGTTCCCCCGTCGGTGCGGAGGGGCCCGTCGAACCGCCGCCCTCCTCCGGGGCGGCCGGTGAGCCGTCCTGCGGCGACCCGGACGGGCCGCCGGACGGCGCGTTCTGCGGGGGCGTGGTCCGCTCGTCGCCGGAGGCCTTGCCGTCGCCGCTGTCGCGGGTGAACCACTCGCCGGTGCCCGGGTCGCGGACCACGAACTCCTTCACCGGCTCGGTCGCCGGAGCCACCACCACCGTCCTCGACGGCTGGTAACCGGGCCACGCCCGGCCGACGGTCCTGGCACCGTCCTTCTGCTCGACCGGCCCGGTCAGCGGGTTGCCGCAGGCGCAGCGCACCCGGGGCATCCCCCGGTCGTCCACCAGGACCGCGGTCCCGGCCTGCAGCACCGACTGGAAGGCGGTGGGCCTGCGATCGCGGTAGCCGTGGTTGGTGACCCGCGTGTCCGCGCGGAGCTGAAGCGGGGTCAGGCCGCGCAGGTACGCCGGGACGCCCGCGGGGGCGAGGCCCAGCACCGAGGCGAACGCCCTGCTCTTCGACGGGTCCGACGACAGGGCGGTGATCTGCTTCTCCACGTCGCAGCTGGCGGCGTCGCGCGTGCCGCCGTACAGACCGGGCATGCCGCCTCTGTAGACCTGCCGTACGGTGCCCCCCGTCGTCGAGGGGCTCGGCAGTGCAGGTGTCGCCGAAGGCGCGGCGGTCTCCTCGGCCGTCGACCCCGTGAACGGGTTCGGTCCCGCGCTGCCCGCCGTCTGCAGGAACAGCTCGCCCTGCTTCCCGCCCGAGACGCCGCCGGGCCGGGTGAACACCACGGCCAGTGCCACCGCCGCCACCACGGCCGCGGTGATCGCGGCCACCTTGGGCACCGAGCGCCACCAGGGCCGTTCGTGTCCTCCGCCCTCTCCGCCGCCCTCTCCGCCGCCTCCGCCGCCGTCGTCCGGTGGTCCACCCGGTGGCGGGGGCGGTCCGCCCACGACGACCGTCGGCGTCCGGCGCCGCCGTCCGGGCGAGTCCCGGTCCTGGCCGGGCGACCTCGCCTCGTCGGTCCCGTCCGGTCCGGACAGCGGGCCCGAGGGCGGGCCCTCGGGGCGGGCGAGCGAGGGCGGTAGAACGCTCACAGGGCTTTCCTCCACTCGTCCCGGGCCGGCACCCCGGCCGGACGCGTCGCCGGTCGCTTCAGAAGCCCCACCTGTTGACCATTGTGTGCGTCCCCCTCACAGTCCCCGCAAGCCGACGCCCGCCGGGGACGGCGCGTCCGGACGCGCCCCGGGACGGGCCCTTGCGAGGGGTGCGCCGCCGCGTCTTCGGGGGGACCATGGAATCGCGTCGGCACGGGCGAGAGGGGACGGCGGACCGACCGGCCGGAACGGCAGGCGGAAGAGGCGCCCACCATGAGCGACACGGATCGGTACACGACCGGCCCGGAGCGGCTGGACGGGGTCTCGACGAGCCCGAGCGGGCTGATGGACCTCCTGGGTGTGGCCGCTGTGCTCCTGGAGGGCGACGGCCGGGTGGACATGTGGAGCCCGCAGGCCGAGGCGCTGTTCGGCTACACCGCGGAGGAGGCGGTCGGCCAGTACGCCGCCCACCTGCTGGTCCACGACACGCACCGCAAGCTCGTCATCGGGCTGTTCTCCGAGATCATGAAGACCGGCGAGAGCTGGGCGGGGTCCTTCCCGGTGCGCTGCAAGGACGGCGGCCGCCGGCTGGTGGAGTTCCGCAACATGCGGCTGATGGACAGCCTCGGCGACTACTACATCCTCGGGCTCGCCACCGACCAGTCCACCATGCGCGAGGTGGAGCAGGAGGTCGCCCTGTCCACGCGGCTGATCTCGCAGTCGCCGATCGGCATCGCCGTGCTGGACACCGGCTTGCGGTACCTCAGCCTCAACCCCGCGCTGGCGCGGTTCCACGGCACCTCGGTCCAGGACCACCTGGGGCGCCCGTTCCGCAGCGTCCTCCCGGGCCCCGACTACCGGGCGGTGGAGGCGGAGATGCGGCAGGTGCTGGCGTCGGGGGTACCGATGGTCGACCGCTACACCGTCGGCCGGACCCCGTCCGACCCGCGCAGCGAGCACGCCTGGGCGGTGTCCCTCTACCGGCTGGAGGACCACCGCGGGCACGTGCTGGGCCTCGCCGAGGTCGTCGTCGACATCACCGAGCGGCACCGCGCGGCCGCGGAGGCCGACCGGGCGCGGCGGCGGCTGGCGATGATCGCCGACGGCTCCGCCCGCATCGGCACCGCCCTGGAGGTCGAGCCGACGGTACGGGAACTC
The DNA here is from genome assembly GCF_033792765.1 of Streptomyces sp. PA03-6a. Classification (NCBI taxonomy): domain Bacteria; kingdom Bacillati; phylum Actinomycetota; class Actinomycetes; order Kitasatosporales; family Streptomycetaceae; genus Streptomyces; species Streptomyces sp. PA03-6a. Next base: position 2,322 of record NZ_JARAVK010000452.1, read on the forward strand.
GTCGAGGTCGTCGTGCCCGACCTGGCGGACCTGGCGGCGGTCGACATCCTCGACAGCGTCCTGGACCAGCGCGCCCCCGCCGGCCGGCAGGACGCGCCGGTGTTCCGCTCCCTGGCGATCAGGACCGCCTACGCCACGGAGGCGGCCCATGCCGTCCCGGCCCCGGGCGAGGTCGTCACCTACCACGCGGAGCACCTCTCCGCCCAGTGCGTGCGCACGCTCCGCCCGCACATGATCGCGCACGCAGGCCAGCACGACCTCGAGCGCATCACCCCCGACCCCGAGTCGGCGCGGCTCCTCGCCGACGCCGGTGTGCACTCGTGCATGGCGATCCCGCTCATCGCCCGCGGCGAGGTGCTGGGCGTGCTGGGCATGAGCCGGGCCCGTACGCACGCGTCCTTCGACGAGGACGACCTGACCCTCGCCTGCGAGCTGGCCGCTCGCGCCGCCGTGTGCATCGACAACGCCCGCTGGTACCAGCAGGTGCGCAACACCGCCGAGACCCTGCAGCGCAGCCTCCTCCCGCAGCCGCAGCCGTACCATCCCGGCCTGGAGGTCGCCGCCCGCTACCGGCCCGCGCAGGCCAGGAGCAAGGTCGGCGGCGACTGGTACGACGTCATCCCGCTCGACGACGAGCGGACCGCGCTGGTCGTCGGCGACGTCATGGGCAGCGGCATCGACGCCGCCACGACCATGGGCCGGCTGCGCACCGCCACCTCGACACTGGCCGAGCTCGACCTGGACCCGGCCACGGTGCTGGGCCACCTCGACAAGATCACGCGCGGCCTCGACCCGTACATCGCGACGTGCGTGTACGCCCTGTACGACGCGCGCACGGCCGAGTGCCACCTGGCGACCGCCGGGCACCTGCCCCCGGTCCTGGTGCACGGCGACGGCTCCCCCGAACTGCTCGACCTGCCGACGGGGACGCCCCTGGGCGTCGGCGGCGTTCCGTTCGAGAGCACGAGCATCACGCTCGCGCCCGGGGACCGTCTCGTGCTGTACACCGACGGGCTCGTGGAGACCCGCGACGACCCGATCGACGAGCGCCTCGAACTGCTCCTGACCCTGCTCGGCACACCGGACGCCTCGGTGGAGGAGACCTGCGACCGGCTCCTGCGGGAGCTGAGGGGCGCCGACGACCACGACGACGTCGCCCTCCTGATCGCCCGCGCGGACCCGCACCGCCGGCCGCGGGGGCGCTTGTGATCAGGTGCCGCCGGGCGGGTGGTGACCGCGTCCCCGGGTGGGCTCGGCACCGGCAGGGTGGAATGCATGGGGTTCGGCCCCGGCGCACGCCCGGGCCGTACTGCCGCACGGAAAGGCGTGAGGGAATGGGACACGGCGGAAACGTGATCGCTGAGCTGCTGGCCGACCACCGCGAGGTCGAGGAGATCTTCGACCGCATGCAGTCGATGTCGACCGGCGACCCGGCGCTGCGGGAGCTGGTGGACGAGGTGACCATCGAGCTGGTGCGGCACTCGGTGGCGGAGGAGCAGTACCTCTACCCTGCCGTCCGCGAGCACGTCGAGGGCGGGGACCGCATCGCGGACAAGGAGATCGCGGACCACGCCAGGATCGAGGAACTGCTGAAGGAGCTGGAGCAGCTGCCACCGAACGACGGCCGGTTCCACCCCCTGCTGATGCGGCTGATGGACGAGGTCACCGCGCACGTCCAGGACGAGGAGGGCACGCTCTTCCCCGGGCTCAGCAGCGCCTGCTCCCCCGAGGCCCTCGACGACCTGGGCGACAAGGTGCGCCGCGCCAAGTCCCTCGCCCCCACCCGGCCCCAC
>NZ_JARAVK010000453.1:0-4036 GCF_033792765.1 Streptomyces sp. PA03-6a
CCTCCCTCCCGCCCGGCCTGCGGGTGTGCGGGGAGAACCTGCACGCCCGCCACTCCCTCGCCTACCAGGACCTGGACAGCTGGTTCTACGGCTTCTCCGTCTGGGACGGCGACCGGTGCCTGGACTGGGACCGCACGGCCCGCATCCTTCGGCGCCTCGGGATCCCGGTGCCCCCCGTGCTGTGGCGCGGCACGTACGACGAACGCGCGCTGCGCGCCCTGCGCCTGGACACCTCACGTCAGGAGGGCTACGTCGTCCGCACCGTCGACGGCTTCCGGTACGAGGAGTTCGGCCGCCGCGTCGCCAAGTGGGTACGCGCAGGCCATGTGACCACCGGCACCCACTGGATGCACGCCCCCGTCGTGGAGAACGGTCTGGGCCCGGCCGCCCCGCTGTGGGCGGTGCGCTCCGGCGCGGCCCCGGACGCCGGCGCGCTCGCCGCCGCCGTGGGCGTCACCGTCACCGGCCCCGGCGCCGCCGACCGTGCCGCCGACGTCTCCGCCCGGCTGGACGTCCTCGGCCGCACCGGGGACGCCCGGCTGGCCGGGGTCCTCGCCGCCCTGCTGCACGACACCCCCCGCGCCCGCCTGGCGGCCCGCCTCGCCGGGCCGCTCACCATGCCCCAGGCCCGGCGGGTGGCCGACCTGGCCGGACTGCACGCGGCCCTGCACCGCCCGTACCCCGACGAGGCACGCGCGGCCGGCCTGGCCCGCATGGCGCTCGCCGCCGACCTGGGCGTCCTGCACGCCGTGGCGGCCGCCGCGGCGCCCGACGACGCCGCCCGCGAGCAGACCGAATGGTCGGCGCTGCACGCCGAGGAGGCCGGCCTGCTCGGACCCGACCCGCTCGGCCCGCTGCGCCACGGACTGCGCGGAGCCCTCGCCGGGCTCGCCCCTGCCGCCGCCGACCGCTGCTGGGCGGAGGCCCGTGCCGCGTACGCCGCCGGGCGGATCGGCGGCGCGGAGGAGGCCGTGGCCGCCACCTGGCGGTGGCGTTCCGCGGAGTTCCCCCGTCTGATCCATCTGACCGGACCCGCGGGCAGCGGCAAGAGCACCTTCGCCGGCACGCTGCCCGGCACCGCCGTCCGCATCGCCCTGGACGACCTGCGCCTCGCCCGCGGCTCCCGCGCCGACCAGCGCGCCAACGCCGACGTCCTGCGCGAGGGGCTGCGCCGGCTCGACACCGCCCTGGCCGGGCGTGCGACGGTGGTGTGGGACGCCACGTCCCTCAATCCGCACCAGCGCTCCCTGGTGCACGCGGTGGCCCGCCGCCGCGACGCCCTGATCACGCACGCGGTGACCCTGGTCGACGAGGAGGAGCTGGCCCGGCGCAACGCCGGCCGCGCCCACCCGGTGCCCCCCGCCGTGCTGACCGCGCAGGCCCGCCGGTTCGCCCCGCCGTACCCCGGCGAGGCCCACCGCACCTGGTACGTCGGCGCGGGCGGCACCGTCGAGGACACCGACGGCTCGCTCGGCGGCGGCGCCGCGGCCGGACAGGAGGCATGACATGCGCACCAGCGAGGAGATCTACCACCGCGTCCGCTGGGACGCCCGGTTCGACCCGGCGCGCTTCGTGATCGGCGTCCACCAGCGCGGCGCCGCGCCCAAGCGCATCCCGCTGCCCGCCTTCGTGCCCGGTGGCGAGATCCCCTGGCACCGCGTGCTGTTCGTCGAGGCGGACGGAGAGCTCGTCTGGGACCGGGCCACCGGCACCGACCGCATGGACGCCACCGACGCCGGACGCGTCCGCGACCCGCGCCTGCTGCGCCCGCCGTTCTTCACCGCCCGCGTCCCGCACGCCTGGGACGAGGACGGGCAGCGCTGGCGGCCCGCCGGGCAGGCGACACCCGGCCGGGCGGGCACGGCCGGCGGCGGCCGGTTGCGGGTCCTGACCTGGAACACCCTGTGGGACCGGTACGACAGCCACCGCATCGACACCGACCGCCGCCGCCCCCTGCTGCTGAGCGCCCTGGAGGAGGCGGACGCCGACGTCATCGCCCTGCAGGAGGTCGAGCCCGTGCTGCTCGACATGCTGCTGCGGACCCCCTGGGTGCGCTCCCGCTACACCCTCGGCACCGACCCGGACGGACGTGACACCGACGACAGCGGGGTGCTGCTGCTCAGCCGGCTGCCCGTACGGGAGGCCGCCCGGCACACCCTCGGACCGCACAAGGCCGTCGCCGCGATCACCGTCGAGACGGCCGCCGGTCCGCTCGTGGCCGCCGTCACCCACCTCAGCAGCGACCACTCCGAGGACGGTCCGGCCCGCAGACAGGCCGAACTCGCCCGGCTCGCCGAGGGACTCGCCGGCGTCGAGGGCGACCTGCTGCTGCTCGGCGACTTCAACGACGGAGGCGACGGGCCGGCCCTCGCCCTCGGCCTGCGCGACGCCTGGACCGAGGCGCACGGGCCGGACGACCACACCCCCACCTTCGACCCGGCCGTCAACCCGCTGGCGGCGGTCTCCTCGCTCAGTGGCCGTGCCTCCCGGCTCGACCGCGTCCTGCTGCGCGAGGGCGGCCCGCGTGTCACGGGGGCGGCGCTGCGGGGCGAGAACCCCACGGCGGAGGGCCTGTTCGTCTCCGACCACTACGGCGTGGAGGTCACGCTCGCCCTCGCGACGGGGGCGGCGGACGAGGCCGAGGACGTCCTCGACCTGGCACCGACCGCGCGCACCGCCGTGGCCTGGCTGCCGCCGCGCGAGCTGTGGCCCCCCATCCAGGCCGTCCGGCGCGATCACGATCCGCAGATCCACCGCTGGCCGCCGCACGTGAACCTGCTCTTCGGCTTCGTGCCGGAGGCCGCGTTCGAGCGCGCAGCGCCGCAGCTGTCGCAGGCCGCGGCCGGCGTCCGTCCCTTCACCGCCCGCCTCGACGGGGTGCACACCTTCGGGCACCGCGAGGACGCCACCGTCTGGCTCGACCCGGGAGCCGACGGCGGCACCTCCTGGGCGGTACTCCAGCACGCCCTCGCCCGCCGTTTCCCCCGCTGCCGGGGCCGCGCCGAGGGCTTCACCCCGCATCTGTCGCTCGGCCGGACGCGGGACCCGCTGCGGGTGGCCGCCGAGTGCGCGGCCCGACTGCGCGGGACGACGGCACAGGCCGGCGAACTCGTCCTGCTCTCCCGGCGCGGGGACGAACCGATGCGGGTCCGGGCCACGGTCGGACTCGGCACGGGGGAGCTGCGCTGGGTGCCCGACACCGCCGACACCGGCACACCCGGCGTCACCGGCGCACCCGACGACGTCCCGCACGCCGAGGAGACCGCGCGGCGCGTCGCCGACGCCCTGGGCGACGGCGTGGTCCACCTCGCCGGCTCCCGCCGCATGGGGTGCGCGCTGCCCGGTGCCGACCTCGACCTCGTCGCGGCGCTGCCGGGCACGGTGGACATGGCGCAGGTCCGGGGCAAGGTGGCCGCCGGGCTGCCGGAGGCCACCCGCGTACGGCAGGTGACCGGCGCCCGGGTGCCGGGACTGCGCTTCCGCGTCGGCGCGCTGGACGTCGACCTCGTCGTCGTCGCCACCGGCGGCCTCGACCCCGCCGAGGCCGTGGGCCGCCGCACCGAACTGGGCGAGGCCGCCGCCGTCGCGCTGAGCGCCGTCAGCGACGCCGACGCGGTCCTCGAACTCGCCGGTGACCATGACCGCTTCGCCGGTCTCGCCCGCGAGGTCAAGGCCTGGGCCCGGGCACGCGGCCTGGACTCCGCCCCCTTCGGCGGCCTGCCCGGCCTGGCCTGGGCGCTGCTCGCCGCCCGCACCGTCCACGACGCCCCCGGCCTGACCGGCGCCGGGCTGCTCCGGCACTTCTTCGCCACCTGGGCCGCCTGGGACTGGCGTCAACCGGTGGGCGCCGCCGGGCAGTCGGGCCCGGCGATCTCCATCGCCACCCCCACCGAGCCCGTCCGCCCGTGCACCGCGCAGGTCGGCCCGGACGGCCGCGACCTGCTCGCCGGGGAGCTCTACCGCGCCTCTATACAATTTCCCGGCCCCCACGAACCTCTCATCCTCCGATAAGGCGTCTTTCCACTGAAAAAAAAAA
>NZ_JARAVK010000454.1:0-3913 GCF_033792765.1 Streptomyces sp. PA03-6a
CGCCCCCGCCCCCGTGCACGCCGTCGCCCCGCTCTCCGCCGAAGCCCTGCTGGAATCCGCCGACGACCTCGCCGCCCTCCTCGTGGACGCCGTCGAGGGCGGCGCGTCCCTCGGCTTCGTGACCCCCTTCACCCACGCCGAGGCGGCCGCCTGGTGGCGCGCCCGCGCCCACGTCGTCGCGGACGGCGGCCTCACCGTCTGGGCCGCCCGCGACACCGCCGGCGTCACCGGTACCGTCAGCCTCGCCCACGAGGGCAAGCCCAACGGCCGCCACCGCGCCGAGGTCCTCAAGCTCATGGTCCACCGCCGCGCCCGCGGCCACGGCCTCGGCCGCGCCCTCCTCACCGTCGCCGAACGCGCCGCGGCGGCCGCGGGCGCGGCCCTCCTGCTGCTCGACACCGAGACCGGCAGCCCCGCGGAACAGCTCTACCGCAGCGCCGGCTGGACCCCGTACGGCACCGTCCCCGCCCACGCCGCGAACCCGGCGGGAGTGCTGCGGCCGACGACCTTCTACTTCAAGGCGCTGCCGTCCGCGCAGGAGCACACGCCGAGCCACCGGCCGTAGGCCCGCGCGCCTCGCGGGCGCCGGCGCTGCGAGCGCGGATCCGCCGGTACGCGACCTCGTGGTGAACGGAAGGACAAGGACGAGCGGGCAGCCGGCGAAGAACGGCCGAACCCGGCCGATCGCGCGCAACCCTGCCCGGTCATCGCGCGTCTGGTCAGCGGCGTCGCACGGTTCGGCGCTCATCCACCAGGACCAGAGGAGATTCCGTGTCACGTGCGTCGTGGCCCGCGGCAACTGCGACGCAGGCACCCCCGCCACCGGAGGCGAACGCCGGAACTCCGGTCCGTCCGGCCGCCGGAGCACCGCTGCGCCTGGACATCCAGGGGCTGCGCGCGCTCGCGGTCTCGCTCGTGGTGCTCTCGCACGCCGGAGTCCGGCGGCTGGCGGGCGGCTACATCGGGGTCGACGTCTTCTTCGTGATCTCGGGCTTCCTCATCACCTCGCTGCTGCTGCGTGAGCTGGCCCGCAACGACCGCGTGTCGGTGCGGAGGTTCTACGCCCGCCGGGCGCTGCGGTTGCTCCCCGCGTCGACCCTCGTCGGGGTCGTCACGCTCGGCGGCGCCTGGCTGTACCTGTCGAAGGTCCGCTTCGCGGAATACGTCGGGGATGCGCTCGGCAGCACCTTCTACGTGGTGAACCTCCGGCTGGCGAACGCCGGCACCAACTACCTCAACGCGGACAGCCCACCGTCGCCGTTCCAGCACTTCTGGTCACTGGCGGTCGAGGAGCAGTTCTACCTGGTCTGGCCACTGCTGCTGTGGGCGAGCTGGAAGCTCGCCCGGCGCCGGACCGGGCTGCTGGCGGCGCCGCTCGCGGTGCTGTGCGCGCTCTCCTTCGCCCTGAACGTGTGGGTGACGGGCACCTCGGTGTCCTGGGCGTACTTCGGCTCGCACACCCGCTTCTGGGAACTCGGGGCCGGCGCGCTGCTCGCGCTCTGCGTCGGCCGGCTGGAGCGGTTGCCGGCCCAGGTGGCCGGGCCGATGAGCTGGGCCGGGCTGGTGTCGCTGCTGGTGGCGGCGGTCTGGTTCGACGACGCCACGCCGTTCCCCGGGCCCTATGCGCTCGCGCCCGTGCTCGGCACCGTGCTGGTGCTGGCGGGCGGCTGTTCCCCCGCGCGGTACGGGGCCGGCGCGCTGTTGTCGCTGCGGCCGGTCACATGGGTCGGCGGCCTGTCGTACGGATGGTACCTGTGGCACTGGCCGATGCTGGTGATCCTGCCGATGGCGTGGGAGCGGCCGGCGACCGTCCGCTTCGGCCTGGTGTGTGCGGCGATCTCCCTGCTGCTGGCCTGGGGGACGCTGCGTCTGGTCGAGAACCCGGTGCGGTTCCACCACGTCTTCCGCGGCCGTCCCGCACGGGCACTGGGGCTGGGCGCGGGGCTGACGGCGTGCGCCACGGCCGCGGCGCTGGTCGCGACGGCCTTCCCGCCGCTGATCAGTTCGGGCGCGGCCGCCCCGAAGCTGAGGGGCACGCTCACCGGGGTGACCGACCCGCAGACACGTCTGATTGAGCTGCTGGAGGCACCCGAACGCAGTCTGCCGGTCAATCTCACGCCCGGAATCACCAAGGTCAAGGGGACGTTGTCCGCGGTCTACCGGGACGGCTGCCACATCGGTTACCAGAGCACGGCGACACCGTCGTGCGTCTACGGCGACCGGTCCGCGACGAAGACGGTCGTCCTCTTCGGGGACTCGCACGCGGCCCAGTGGTTCCCAGCGCTCGACCGGCTGGCCCGCGAGCGGCACTGGAGACTGGTCTCGCTGACCAAGGCGTCGTGCAAGGTCGCCGCGGTCACCACGGTCTACCAGGGCGAGCCGTACACGTCCTGCGACCGGTGGCGCACCAAGGCACTGGCCCGGATCAGGTCCCTGAAGCCCGCGCTGGTGATCGCCTCCTCCTCGGACTCGGCCGACCTGGCCCGGCCGTCCGCCGACCCGCGCCGGCAGTGGACCGACGGTTTCGAGCGGACCTACCGGGAACTGGCGAGGAGCGGCGCGCAGGTGCTGGCCATCGAGGACACGCCCTGGCCGAAGGGGGACGCGGTCGACTGCGCGGGGACCCATCCGCAGGAGCTGGAACGGTGCGCGTCCGAGATCGGGCAGGCGGTCAAGGATCCCGACAAGAAGCGGGAGATCACCGAAGCGGCGGCGGCCACCGGTGTCTCGGTGGTCGACCCGGTCCCCTGGCTCTGCGGCACCGGCGGCGGCTGTCCCGTGGTGGTGGCCGACACCTTCGTCTACCGCGACGACAGCCACCTCACCGAGTCCTACGCCGAGGCCATCGCGCCGGTGCTGGACCACGAGATGACCACCCTCTACGGCGCCGACCTGAGCCGGCGCCCCGTGCGGCCGACCGGCCCTTAGGCCCTGTCGCCGGTCGGGAGTCAGCCGGGCAGGGTGAAGAGCCGGTACTCGGAGACCGTGGTGAAGCCGAAGCGACGGTAGAGGGGTTCACCGGAGGGGCTGGCGATGAGGGCGGCCAGGTGGGTGCCCCGGTCGTGGGCGACGCGGAGGGCGGCCGAGGTCAGTGCGGCGCCGATGCCGCGGCGGCGGTGGGGCGCGGCGACGTGGACGAGGAAGATGCCGGTGACGTCGTGCGCCGTGATCAGCACCGTCGTGCCGACGACGTCACCGTCCAGCACGGCGGCGAGGCGGACGATGTCCGCGTTGTCCGCGCGCCGCGCCTCGGACCGTACGAGGCCGGGCTGCAGCTCGGGCGCGATGCCCATGGAGGTGCGGTACGTGCCGACCAGTTCGGCCAGCCGGTCCGGGGTCTCCACCGCCTCGACGCCCAGGCCGGCCGGCACGTCCTGGGGGACCGGGGCGCGGTCGAGGGGCCGCACCATCAGGGGCAGGGCGCCGAGCGGTACCGCGCCGTGCCGGGTCAGGGCGGCGGGGGTGCCTTCAGGGCTGTCCGGGCCGGCCCACCACCACCAGGGGACGCCCGCGAGTTCGGCGCGCGCGGCGGTCACGGCCTGCGCGACCGCGTCCAGCGACCGTACCCGGACCACGCCGTTGAACTGCGGCGTGGCCAGACCGCTGCGATAGCGGTCGAGGTCGCCGTCGGCTCGCCGTGTCCGGCCCCACCCCGTCAAGTACTGGCGGAAGTTGGCGGTGATCCGTGCCAGTGCCTCCGTGCTCGCCGCGCCCAAGGCGTCTCCTTCGTCTGCGATCTCGACCAGGCATGGTGTCACACGTGTCACATGCCCAAGCAGTGCGGTGACGGCCCTTCCTTGTGGGCCGTGACCTCCCCTTATGCTGGCGGGCATGAGCGAGGGACTGCTGGAACGGCGTGAGGGCCCGGCGGGCGGCGGGGCGGCCTCCGAGGCGATGGTCGTGGTCGAGGACC
>NZ_JARAVK010000455.1:0-3896 GCF_033792765.1 Streptomyces sp. PA03-6a
GCAGCCTGGGGCGTGGGTTCCCCGTGGCGTGCGGGGGCGCGGGGGGCCGGGGCGGGCGGGCGGTAGCGGGCGTCGGTGTACGACCAGACCCGGCCCCGCCGCGACAGCGGGACCTCCTCCAGGTCCCCTTCGGCGCCGTCGCAGGCCGGGTTGCGGCAGGCGTGGTCCTCGCGGGGGAAGAACACCGCGCCGCAGCCGCGGCACCGGGTGCCGAGCAGCCGGAAGCCGTCCTCGTCCGCCGTGTCGTGTGTGAACCAGCCCGTCACCACGGGTTTCCGTGACCGTGCCACGTCCGGATCCTCCCCAGCTGAGCTGACAGTTCGTCAGAAGTGTGCCACGGGCGGACCGTACGGCGGAACGGGGTGGACGGTGTCGGTGCCCGGTGCTAAGTTCTTCTCGAAGCGAGAAATACTCGAAGTGAGAACAACCGGCGAGGGGTGGCACACGATGGCGGACCGGCAGGGTGAGGACGCGTTCCTCGCCGCCTACGACCCGCGAGCCTTCGAGCCCATCGCCGTGACCGTCGACGTCGTCGCCCTGACGCTGCGTCAAGGACGCCTGCACGTGCTGCTGGTGCGCCGCGGCGGCCCGCCGTACGAAGGTGCCTGGGCACTGCCCGGCGGATTCGTCCAGGCCGGACGCGAGTCCCTGGACGAGGCCGCGGCCCGTGAACTGGCCGAGGAGACCGGGCTCGACGCGGCACGCGGCCTCGGCCGCGTCCACCTCGAACAGCTCGGCTCCTACGGCCGCCCCGACCGCGACCCGCGCATGCACGTCGTCTCCGTCGCCTACCTCGCCTTCGCCCCGGACCTCCCCGAGGCGCGGGCCGGCAGCGACGCGGCGGCGGCCGAGTGGGTCCCGGTCGAGGCACTCGCACCGCAGGCGAAACCGGACGCCGCCACCGCGCGTCCCAAGGAGCAGGACCGGCCGGCCGGGATCCACGGGGGTGGTTCCGGCCGCCGGTCCGGCCAGGCACAAGGCCCCGCCGCCGACCTCGCCTTCGACCACGGCACGATCCTCGCCGAAGGCCTCGACCGGGCCCGCGCCAAGATCGAGTACACCCCGCTGGCCACCGCCTTCCTCGGCGAGGAGTTCACCGTCACCGAGCTCCGCTCGGTCTACGAGGCGGTCTGGGGCCGCACCCTGCACGCAGGGAACTTCCACCGCAAGGTCCTGTCGGTGCCGGGCTTCGTCGAGTCCACCGGCACCACCGCCGGCCGCGGCGGCTCCAAGGGCGGCCCCCGGGCCCGTCTCTACCGCGCCGGCGACGCCCGCCTCCTGCACCCCGCACTGCTCCGCCCCGACCGTGAGGACAGTGTCCGATGACCGCCACGACGCGTTCCGCGTCGGCACATCGCGTCCGCACCTTCGACGACGCCCTGGCCGCCCTCGGCCGGCCCTTCCCGGCCGACTCCGGCGAGGCCGCCCGGCACTACCGCCGGCTCGCCAGGCTGCTCCACCCCGACACGGCCCCGCCCGGCCGCGCGGACGAGGCCGAGGCCGCCTTCGTCCGCCTCACCGGCCTGTGGCGGCGGCACACCGGCGACGGCCCGGCCCTCACCACCGCCCGCGGCGTATACCCGCTGGGACCCGTCCTCGCCGAGGGCGACCTCGCGGTGCTGCGGGCCGCCGGGCCCGGCACCGCCGTGAAGATCCCGCGGCGGCCCGCCGACAACGACCTGATGGAGCGGGAGGCCGACGCCCTCACCCGGCTGCACGGCGTCGCCGACGCCCGGCACCGTGCCTACGCACCCCGACTGGCCGAATCCTTCCGCCACCGCGGCCCCGACGGCACCGAACGCCGCGTCAACGCGCTCCAGCGGCTGCACGGCTTCCACACCCTCGCCGAGGTCCGCGCCCTCCACCCCGGCGGCCTCGACCCTCGCGACGCCGCCTGGATGTGGCGCCGGCTGCTGGTCGCCCTCGGCTGGGCGCACCGGGCCGGCGTCGTCCACGGCGCCGTCCTGCCCGAGCACGTCCTCATCCACCCCGCACAGCACGGCCTCGTGCTGGTCGACTGGTGCTACTCCACCGAACGCGGCGCGACCGTCCCCGCCCTCGTCGAGCGGCACCGCGCCCTCTACCCGCCCGAGGCCACCGGCCGGCTTCCCGCCACCGAGGCCACCGACATCCACCTCGCCTCGCGCTGCGTCGAGCAGCTGATGGGAGACCGCGCGCCGCGACCGCTGCGCGCCTTCCTCCGCGGCTGCACGCTCCCTGCGCAGGCCCGCCGCCCGCACGACGCGTGGCGGCTGCTCGCGGAGCTCGACGACGTCCTTGAGGGTCTCTACGGCCCGCGCACCTTCCGCCCGTTCACCATGCCGGGCGGCGAGACCCGGGACGCCTGACACCCGGGACGCCTGACACCCGACAGGTCTGACACGTCCGACACACCAAGGGGGAACCACCATGGGCAGCGGAAGCTGGTCCACCAATGTCTACGACGCCGCCGCGCGCTACCGCGCCGCCAGCGGCGCCGGCGCCTTCGCCTACAGCGACCGCGTCACCTCGTCCGCACCGCGCAGTTCCTGGAGCGCGCACCCCTCGCTCGACCCGAAGGACATCGGCGTCCGCGAGAGCCGCGACTCCGACGAGCACCCCACCTCGCTCGCCATCGCCGTCCTGTTCGACGTCACCGGATCCATGCGCACCGTCCCGCAGGTCCTGCAGACCAAGCTCCCCGAGCTCTTCGGCCTGCTCCTGCGCAAGGGCTACACCGAGCACCCGCAGATCCTCTTCGGCGCGGTCGGCGACGCCACCTGCGACCGGGTCCCGCTCCAGCTGGGGCAGTTCGAGTCGGACAACCGCATGGACGACGACCTCGGCAACATCCTGCTGGAGGGCGGGGGCGGCGGCCAGATGACCGAGTCCTACGAGCTCGCCATGTACGCGATGGCCCGGCACACCTCGATCGACTGCCACGACAAGCGCGGCCGCCGCGGCTACCTCTTCCTGATCGGCGACGAGCTGCCCTACGGCAAGGTCAAGGCCCGCGAGGTGCGCGACGTCCTCGGCGACGACCTCGCCGAGGACATCCCGGTCACGCGGATCGTCGCCGAGCTGCAGCGGAAGTTCGACGTCTACTACATCCTCCCGGCGGGCTCCTCCTACGTCGGCAACACCGAGGTCCTCGGCACCTGGCGGGGGCTCCTCGGCCAGAACGTCATCGAGCTCGACGACCTCGACGCCGTCTGCGAGACCATCGCCCTCACCATCGGGCTCGGCGAGGAGGCCATCGACCTCGCCGAGGGCCTCGAAGACCTCGCCGACCTCGGCTCCGCCGCCACCGGATCCGTCGGCAAGGCCCTCGCCGCCCTCGACCGCGACCGCGCGGCCGTCGCGGTGACGGACACGCCCCTGATCGACGTCACCGGCGACGGCGACGGCACTGCCACCGGCACCACCCGCCTGTAGGCCCTTCCCGGAGGACCCTGGAGAACCCTGGAGGCCCCGTGCACACCATCGTCGTCGACCTCGGCTACGGCGACGCCGGCAAGGGCACCGTCGTGGACCGGCTCTGCGCGAGCGGGCCGGTCCGCGCGGTCGTCCGCTTCAACGGCGGAGCCCAAGCGGCGCACAACGTCGTCACCACCGACGGACGCCACCACACCTTCGCCCAGTTCGGCTCCGGCACCCTCCAGGGCGTTCCCACCCACCTGTCCCGCTTCATGCTGGTGGACCCCCTCGCGCTGGCCGCCGAGGCCGACCACCTCGCCGCCCTCGGGGTCCCCGCGCCGTACGCCCTGCTCAGCGTCGACCGCGCGGCCCGCCTCACCACCCCGTACCACGCCGCCGCCAACCGGCTGCGGGAGCAGGCCCGCGGCGCGGCCCGCCACGGTTCGTGCGGCATGGGCATCGGCGAGACCGCCGCCTACGCCCTCGCCCACCCCCAGGAC